>JAISNL010000004.1 GCA_031276235.1 Prevotellaceae bacterium
GACAAATCCGGTAAATTTCAATTACATAAAAATGTTGACACTGCCATAAAACGTTTAATATTCAATTATATCGGTTATCAAACGAAGACAATAAATGTAACTGACGGAAACGTTGGCGAGATCATGCTTTTGCCAGAAGCGCAATCGCTTGCTGAATCTGTTGTTATTGGCAATAATACAACATTTAAGAATGGTAAACGCATAGTTACGCCAACAACCGAGCAAATAGAAAAATCGCCAACAGGATTTATTTTGCTTGATAATCTTAATTTGCCACGCTTGAATATTGATATTGACAAGAAATCAATATCTGCGATGGGAGGCGGCAATGTTGTAATGCTCATAAATGGACGCGAAGCCGATAGAGGCGAGATTGTAGGATTAGACCCCAAAACAATAATAAATGTTGAATATTCGGATATACCTTCGGCTCGTTTTGCTGGTGCTGCCATAGTTGTGAATTTCATTGTAAAACAAGTTGAAAAAGGAGGATTTTTAGCAACAGACCTTACAAATGGATTAACCATGATTTATGGGGAAGATGATTTTTTCGTAAAATTTTATAACGGGGCATCTCAATTTTCCGTATGGTATATGCCACAGTTTAGAGATTTGAAATCACAATGGAGAGAAAATGAAGAAACATTTAATTTAAACAATGGAACTTTAACTCGCAGAGAGATAGGCGAACCCGCAAGATTCAGGTATTTGTTCAACAATATAAGTTTCAGATATAATTATTATACGAAAAAACGAATGTTTGATGCGGCATTTACAAGTGAAATAGAAAATTTTCCAGATAATAACTTCAAAAGCAAATTATTAGCAAATACAAGTTCTGATACTTTATTTATGACTGATAACTCTCGGAACACTTCATTTACACCTCGTTTGCGACTTTATTATCAAGAATCACTGGGAGCAAATCAAACATTGTATACCAGTCTGACGTGGAATTACAATAAAAGAAATTACAAACGTGAATATGAAGAATTATTGAATAATAATACCGTAGAAAATTATTTTTTTTCGGATGTTGACGAAAAACAGCAAGTTTACAATGCAATAATTTCGTATGACAATCTGATTAAATTGGGTAAATCAGGTTGGGTATTTAATTTAATGAGTTCATTAAAACATAGTTATATCAATACAAAAAATATTTACAACAATCAATATCAAAACATTTCGTCTGAAATAGATGTACATCGTACAACGGCAGATGTTTTAGGATTGTTTAGTAAAAATTATTCATACATTTTCGGCAAAATTGGGTTAGCAAGGAATGAGCATTCGACGAATGAAATCAATGTTACTAAATATAATTTTTATGGAACAATTGGGGCTAAATATCAATTATCTGAAAAATCTTCAATTACTACAGAATCATACATTAGATACAATGCACCAAATTTGTCTGATTTAAACAATATTTCTCAATTTATTGATTCTTTGCAAATTAAACGTGGAAATTCTTATATTAGACCTGCAGTGGATTATGGAAGTTTTGTTTTTTTTATGTATGAAAATAAAAAAATCCGAATTGTTCCTAAAATTGAATATAAATATACAAAAAACCCAATAATGGAAAATTCTTACTTGGAAGATCAATATGTTATTAGATCAATTGAAAATCATAAAAACTTTCAAATTTTACGTCCGGAAATTTCTGCTTCATTTAACAAAATATGGAATTTTTTATATATACGATTTTGGTTTGGGTTAAGTCATTATATTAGTAATGGAAATACTTATAAGCATACCAATAATATATTTTGGACTGGAGGAAGAATAAATATTTTATATAAAAAATGGCAATTAATATACGAAATCTGGAGTAAAGACTCTGATAGTTTCTTTGGAGAAACATTACAAAAAAGTGAAGGCGGAGACAAGTTAACATTATATTATATATCCAAAC
Organism: Prevotellaceae bacterium; assembly: GCA_031276235.1. Classification (GTDB taxonomy): domain Bacteria; phylum Bacteroidota; class Bacteroidia; order Bacteroidales; family UBA932; genus JAIRKV01. The sequence continues at coordinate 1,922 of JAISNL010000004.1, forward strand.
AATTTTATTTAGGAATTGGATGTTTCAATCCTATTTTTGCCCAAGCTCGTATGAATGCACAAATAAATTATTCTGCCGTTGCTCCATATAGAAGATATGAATATATGGATAATTTTAAACGCGGCAACGGAATATTTATAAAATTTGTAAAAACATTCAAATGGGGACACGAAAAAGATGATGTTGATGTCAATGCCGAAGATGTAAAATCAGAATCAGCAATATTGAAAGGAAATAAATAAATAAATACATTTAATAAACAAAAATGAAATTCATCAAGCAGCAAGATGCAATGGATTGCAGAGCAACCTGTTTGCAAATGATAGAGCAGCATTACGGTCGTACGTATTCGATAGAAACATTGCGTACTTATTCTTATATTGCAAAAGATGGAGTTTCACTGCTGGGCATAAACAAAGCTGCAGAACGCACAGGCTTTCGCACTATTTATTACGACAGAAAAATTGAACAAAAAAACATACAGATATGAAAAAACAAATATTTATATTTATATTTATTTTGTTATTGTTTGCAGTAAAAGCAAACGCACAAACTATCAGCGGAATGGTGGTTGATGAAAACCAAAAACCAATGGAATTGGTAGATGTGGTTTTGCGCACAGCAGATAGCGTAATGATTGAGGGAACTGCAACAGACAAATCCGGTAAATTTCAATTACATAAAAATGTTGACACTGCCATAAAACGTTTAATATTCAATTATATCGGTTATCAAAC
>JAISNL010000008.1 GCA_031276235.1 Prevotellaceae bacterium
GAATATAAAATGACAAATAAAATAATAGTAAATATCTGGATTGCTTCGCTAACGCTCGCAATGACGACACAAACACGCAAAACGTCATTGCGAACCCGAAGGGTGAAGCAATCCAGAAGGAGTGAAGAGTGAAAAGGTAAAAGTGAAAAGTTGAACAATTAACAATTAACAATTAAATATTAATAAATTAAAAACATATAACAATTATGGCAGCAATATTACATAACATTAAAGCATGGCTTTACGACAACGTTCTGACACAGGACAACCCTAACGACTATATTGCACGGGTTAATTCGGAACGTTCACTGAATATCGAAGATATTTGCGAATCGGCATCTACACGCGGCGGCGCTGACATTTCATCTGCGGCTATGGAACATGCCGTCAATCTGTTTCTTAAAGAAATGAGTTATCGACTGTGCGACGGATTTTCCATCAATACAGGATATTTCACTGCATCGGTGCATATCAAAGGTACTTTTGACAGCCCAGACGAAACATTCAATCCGCAGAAACATACGGTACTGTTCGAGTTTCATCAGGGAGCAAAACTGCGCAAAGAACTGGAAACGGTAAGCGTGGATATTCTCGGAGTAGCCGAAATAGGAGTAATTGTTACACACGTAACGGATGTAAAAACAGGCAGCATCAACGACCTGCTTACGCCCAACAGAAATCTGAAAATAGCGGGGCATCGTATTAAAATTGCAGGCGAGAGCGAGGCAAACGGCGTGTACTTCGTCAATATCAGCACGCAGGAACGCACGAAGGTTGACCCATCGGACATTGTAACCAACAATCCATCGGAACTGATTGTGGTAATACCTGCTTTGGCGGCTGGAACATACCATTTGGAAATAACTACCCAGTTTGGCGGAAACAGCAAATTTGAATTGAAAGAACCGCGCAGCACTGTTTTTGATAAGATATTAACAGTAAACTAATATCCGATGAACGTAAACGAACGCTTACGATGAACGTAAACGGACGCTTACGATAAACGTAAACGGACGCTTACGACAGATGGAAACGTGAGATTACAAAAATCATATATAATCAGGTTAAAACACAAAAACTACAAAAATGCGGCTGTATCAAAAGCCACAGGAATAATATAATTGCTCTTATTTGCCGGCAATGATATAAAACAGGCTTTGATACGGCTTCATTATGAAAGTTGAAAAATCAGTTGAAAAGTGATAATTAATAATGGCGGAATATGGAAAAAATATGACACTGTCAACTGTCAGCTAAAGAATATCAAACATAAATAAAAATAATATGAGAAATTTTAAACTATTTATCATTTATCTCACAGCTGCAGCAGGATGCTTGTGGCTGTCGAACTGCCAAAACGGCACAGGCGTATCAAAAGAATTAACGCTTAACGATTCGCTGTATTTTGAAAAACACGGATTCAACGTACTTGTGTTTAGCAATATGTACGACAATCTGTTTGACGATTCCAAAATCAGCGCACTGGAAATCATTCATCACGGCGTACGCACAGCCACCAACGGCGACGTGCGCCTGAACCCAACTCCCGGACAGTGGGATCCTATTCCCAAATTCGTGGACAGGAAAGTGGACAAAGAAAACCGGCGCATAGAAGTAACCCTGAATTATGCCGCCTACGATTTTCAATATACCCTCGTAGCCGAGGCTAAAGGCGACGGGCTGCATTTCGGCGTTCACGCTGACAAGCCGCTGCCCGAAGCCCTCGCAGGCGTAGCAGGACTGAATATTGAACTGGTTCCGCCCGTATTTTGGGGAACATCCTACATCATGGACGGCAAGTACGGCATTTTCCCTACCTCTCCCGCTGATAATATGACTTTCATCAACGGACAGGTAGAACCAACGCCCATGTCGGCAGGCAAAAAAATTGAAATTGCTCCAGAAAATCCTTTGAAACATCTGTCCATCCGCCTTGTAGAAGGAGCGGATTTAATGCTGTTCGACGGACGCAACAAACAGCAAAACGGTACATTTGTAGTGCGCACACTGCTGCCGACAGGCAAAACAGGGAAAATAGCCGAATGGTTTATCACAGGCGAATCGGTTGCCGAATGGATACGCACGCCTGTTGTTTCCTATTCGCAGGCAGGCTACCACCCCGCACAGGCAAAACTTGCCGTGGTGGAACTTGACAAAAACGACAAGCCGCTTTCAAGCATATCGCTGTGGAAAATAAATGAAGACGGCAGTCGCACAAAAGCGCTGTCTGGAAAGCCGACAGTATGGGGAATGTACCTGCGGTATAATTATCTGCAATTCGACTTTTCGTCCGTAAAAGAACCCGGCATCTACGAGCTGGAATACGGCAGTCAGCGCACAGCCCCGTTTCCCATTGCCAATGACGTTTTTGAACGTACATGGTATCCCACGCTTGACGTGTTTATGCCCGTGCAAATGGATCACATGTTTGTACGCGAAGCCTATCGCGTGTGGCACGGCGCGCCGCACCTTGACGATGCGCTGCAAGCCCCCCTCAACTACTCGCACTGGGACGGCTGGCGACAGGGAAGCGTTACAGGCAACAAGTATCAGCCCCTGCAACATATTCCGGGCTTGAACGTTGGCGGATGGTTCGATGCAGGCGACTTCGATATTCAAACGCCCTCGCAGCAGAGTACGGTACAGTCGCTGGTGCAGATTTATGAAACCTTTGGCATCAACAGAGATGAAACAACCATCAACCAGAATACGCGCTACGTAGATATACACGTACCCGACGGCAAACCTGACGTGCTTCAGCAAATAGAACACGGCGCTCTGCAATTAGCAGCGCAGGTACGTTCCATAGGCTACGCCATAGCAGGCATCAACGAATCGCACCTGTATCAGTACCGCCATCTCGGAGACGCGCTGACCAAAACCGACAACATGGTGTACAACCCGCGCCTCGACAGCCTGCAAACCGACGGACGCACGAGCGGAACGCTTGACGATCGCTACGCATTTACCAACAGGTCGGAATACCTGAACTACAACACGGCTATCTCGCTTGCCGCCGCCGCCCGCGTGCTGAAAGATTACAACCCCGGGTTTGCCGCCGAATGTCTCGACGTGGCGCAATATATATGGAAAGACGAACACAGCCGCCCGCAGGATAAAGAACAGGAACAGCCTTTCTTTGCCCGCAGTTTCGGAGTACAAACCGAGTTGCTTGCCGCCGTAGAACTGTGGCGTACATCGGGGAAGCCCGAATATAAGGCGCGTATTGACGAAATATTGCCTGAACTGGAAGCTAATATCGAACGCAACATGTTTATACTTGCTCAAATTGCGCCATACATGGGCGACGAACTGAAAGAAAAGTTGAAACCTGCAATAAAAGCCTACGGCGAACGCTTATCCTCTGTGGATTCGGTAAGTCCTTTCGGCGTGATGATAAGCCCGTCGGGCTGGGCTGCCAACGGCACTATGATGAGCATGGCAAACTTCAATTACAAATTGTACCGGCTGTTCCCCGATGCTATTAATCCCGAATACATATACAGAGCGTTGAACTACATCTACGGATGCCATCCTGCGCATAATCTGTCGTTTGTTTCGGGCGTGGGCGCACAGCCCAAGAAAATCGCCTATGGCAACAACCGCGCCGACTTTTCATTCATTCCGGGCGGTATTGTACCGGGTATCCGTATTCTGAAACCCGACTATCCGGAAAACAGAGACGACTATCCTTTCCACTGGAGCGAAAACGAATATGTGATACCGCTGGCGCCGGACTATATATATCTGGTGAATGCGGTGAACAGCCTGCTGAATAATAATTGATAATTAATTAAATGTATTAAAGATTGATTTTGATAGATAAATATCGCTTAGGTAATGCATAAGACGCTGAAAAACGGTAAGGTCATACATTGACAAACAACGCAGCGTGTCATTGCGAGGAGTGTAGTGAAGAGTGAAAAAATAATCGTAATGGCGGACTGCGGAAAGAATATGAAAAATAATATTCAACTCTTACCAAAAATCCTCATGCTTATACAAATTATTATTATTTCTTTTGCATATAAATATAATATGACTAACTTTGCGCCATTGAAATTAATAGAATTAATACAATAACAAAATAATCAATATTCAAAATAAAATATGAATGCTAATACATTAAAGGAAGAAAAAGGTTTTTATAAACTATCGTGGCGTGAACGCATTGCATTTGGCTCTGGCGATTTGGCTCAGAATTTTATTTATCAAACAGTTACAACATATCTGTTAATTTTCTACACCAATGTTTATGGTCTAAATCCTGCTATTGCGGCGGCAATGTTTCTTGGCGTTCGCATTATTGATGCCATTTGGGATCCTATTGTAGGCGCATTAATTGATATGCACTCAACCCGTTTTGGTAAATACCGCGGTTGGCTACTGATAATGGCTTTACCGCTCACTGTTCTTATGATTGCATGTTTCATTGTGCCTGATTTTGGAGAAACAGGTAAAATTATTTACGCTTGCGTAACTTACGTCTTACTGTCAATAATTTATACAACCGTTAATGTTCCGTACGGCGCTCTGAATGCAGCGCTTACGCGTGATCAGCACGAAATTACAATTCTTACAACAACGCGAATGTGGCTTGTTAATGTTGCTCAAGTGGCTATAACATACGGTTTTCCTACTATTGTGATTGCACTTTCAGGAACAATGAAATCACCTGATGCTCGTGGAGGCTGGCTCATTACTTCAATAATTTTCGGGCTTGTTGGTCTTGTTGCTCTTCTGTTTTCGTTTGCAGGAACAAAAGAGCGTGTAATAATATCAAAAGAAGCACAGTCGAGAGTTAAATTTAGCGATTTGTTTACAGAAGTAATACACAATCGCCCTCTCCGTATAATTTCATTTATGTTTATTACCGCATTTGCAATAATGGCAATTTCAAATTCGGCAGGAACTTATTTTGTAACATATAATCTTGGAAGTGAAAATCTTGTAGGAGCGTTTATGGTTATTTCGGCAGTACCGGCATTAATTATTTTACCGTTTATGCCAGCGCTTCGACGGAAATTAGGCAAAAAAGGTCTGCTATATCTTTCTCTTGCCATATCATTCGTCGGATTTGCAGGATTATTTATTATTCCTTCAAATAATGTAACATTTATTTTTATCTTCCAATTCATACGTTCCATAGGATTTGGCGTAGTAGGAGCATTTATATGGTCGCTTATTCCCGAAGCCATAACATACGGCGAATGGCAAAGCGGCAAACGTATTTCAGGCATTGCAAATGCCTTAATAGGCTTTTTCTTCAAATTCGGACTGGCGCTTGGCGGCTTCGTTCCTGGTATTGTTTTATCATTAACAGGCTTCAATGCAGATATTTCCGTACAGGGAGATACAGCGCTGTTTGGAATAAAATTACTGTTAGCCGCCTTGCCTGCAATTCTTGTTGTTGTGCTTGCTTTGATAGTATGGCGTTACAACCTCACTGACGAAGAACTTATAGAATATGGTAAGGAAATAGAAAACAGAACCATCGCTTGACACTGTAAATAAATTAACAAATAAAAAATATACAAATGAAAGTATTAAATATAAAAATATTAAAAAAGATATTGATGACAGTAGCCGTATGCTGTTTTGCATTGACGGCGTGTAAAAAATCGGCTGTTGAAGAAAATAAGGGGCTGGCAAGCGCTTTTGCCAATAAATTTTTGATAGGAACAGCAATGAACTCCCTGCAAATTTTCGAGATTGATACGCTTGGCGCGGCTATTATAAAAAAACAATTTAATGCCATTGTTCCTGAAAATTGCATGAAAAGCATGTATCTGCAACCCGAAGAAGGCAAATTCTTCTTCGATGAAGCCGATAAATATGTAGCCTTTGGCGAAGCCAACAATTTATGGATAACCGGACATTGTCTGATATGGCATTCGCAGGCGCCGCAATGGTTCTTCGCAGATGAAAACGGCAACGATGTTTCGCGCGAAACGCTGATAGAGCGCATGCGCAACCATATTACCACCGTAGTTTCGAGATACAAGGGACGAATCAAAGGCTGGGATGTAGTCAACGAGGCAATACTGGACGATGGCTCATGGCGGCAAAGTAAATTCTATCAAATAATAGGCGAAGACTTTATCAACCTTGCCTTCCAGTTTGCGCACGAAGCCGACCCTGATGCAGAACTTTATTACAACGACTATTCCACAGCCATCGAAGCTAAATGTCAGGGAATAGTGAAAGTTGTCAAATCAATACAGGCAAAAGGACTAAGAATAGATGCAGTAGGAATGCAGGGACATTTGAACATGGACAGCCCGAGTGTTGACGAATTTGAAAAAAGCCTGCTTGCATTTTCGGAATTGGGAGTTAAAGTTATGATAACAGAACTTGATTTAACCGTACTTCCAAGTTTTAATAATTTCACAGGCGCAGATGTATCGGCAAATTTTGATTTTCAGGCTGAACTGAATCCATATTCCGACAGTTTGCCCGCACAAATAGCATTGCAACAGCAAAACCGCTATGCAGATTTTTTCAAACTGTTCTTAAAACATCACGACAAAATAAGCCGCGTAACACTGTGGGGCGTTACCGACAATGACTCGTGGCGCAATAACTGGCCTGTTCACGGAAGAACAGATTACGCTCTACTGTTCGACCGCAAATATCAGCCGAAACCAGTAGTGGCAGAATTAATAAAATTGACAGAACAAAATGAAGCAAAATTATGAAAGCAAGATATTTATTTCCAAATGACTATATGGCAGATCCTGCCGTGCATGTTTTCAACGGCAAACTGTATATATACCCTTCACACGACCGTGAAAGCGGAATTGCAGAAAACGATAACGGCGACCATTTCGATATGAAAGACTATCACGTTCTGTCTATGAATGATATCAACGGAGAAGTTACCGACCACGGCGTAATACTCGATGTGAAAGATATTCCATGGGCTGGACGTCAGTTGTGGGACAACGATGTGGCATATAAAAACGGAAAATATTACCTGTATTTTTCGCTAAAAGACAAAAACGATGTTTTCCACATAGGAGTAGCCGTTGCAGATAAACCCGAAGGACCGTTTATTCCTCAACCCGACCCTGTTCGCGGAAGTTACAGTATAGATCCGTGCGTATTGGAAGACAATGGTAATTACTACATGTACTTTGGCGGTTTGTGGGGTGGACAGCTTCAACGCTATCGCGACAATAAAGCTCTCGAATGTGCAGAATTTCCCGCCTACAATGAAGCGGCAATACCATCACGCGTAGTTCGCCTGAGCGATGATATGCTACAGTTTGCTGAAGATCCCAAACCCGTAATAATACTGGACGAAAACGGTAAAATCATACCGCATGACAACAATGAATGTCGCTTCTTTGAAGCATCGTGGATGCACAAGTACAAAGGAAAATATTACTTCTCCTACTCTACCGGCGACACTCACAGGCTGTGCTATGCCACAGGCGGTAATCCATACGGACCTTTTACATACAAGGGTGTAATACTGACGCCTGTTACAGGTTGGACAACTCATCATGCTATTGTTGAATGGAACGGCAAATGGTATCTTTTTCATCACGACAGCGTACCATCGGGCGGCAAAACATGGCTACGCAGTACAAAAGTTATAGAATTGGAATACAGCGAAGATGGTACAATAAAAACAATAGAAGGAAGCCGTGTTTAAACTTTGACTGTTTTCTATTTATAATTTAATAACTTACAGTTAACGATTAATAATTATATTATGATAAAAAAAATATTACTTGTTGTATTGTGTATACAATTTATAGCATGCAACACAAAGCAATACAAAAATACATCGCTTGATTTTGAAACACGCGTTGAAGACCTTATATCACGCATGACACTGGCAGAAAAAGTTGATATGCTCAGGTACGATTGTCCGGGCGTTCCCCGTCTTGATATTCCAGCACATAATTTTTGGAACGAATGTTTGCACGGCGTAGCGCGTGCGGGACGCGCCACAGTATTTCCCCAAGCCATAGGATTGGCTGCAATGTGGGATACCGACGAAATGTTCAGCATTGCCGATGCCATATCAGACGAAGCTCGCGCCAAACATCACGATTATGCAAAACGCGGTAAATTTTTACAGTATATGGGGCTTACATACTGGACTCCAAATATCAATATATTCCGTGATCCGCGCTGGGGACGAGGTATGGAAACTTACGGAGAAGACCCTTACCTTACGGCTGAATTAGCCATACCCTTTATAAAAGGATTGCAGGGAAACGACCCTAAATATTTCAAGCTAATATCAACGGCAAAACATTTTGCGGTACACAGCGGACCCGAATCTATAAGACATTCGTTTGACGTAATGCCTAACGACTATGATATGGCTGAAACATATCTTCCTCATTTCAAGCGTGCAGTACAGGAGGCAAAAGTATATTGCGTGATGTGCGCATATCAACGGCTGAACGGATTACCATGCTGCGGTAATGAATATCTGTCAAACCTTCTTCGCAACGAATGGGGATTTGAAGGATATATAGTATCAGACTGCTGGGCAATAGTTGATTTCTTTGCAAAAGGACATCACGAAACGGTAAACACACCAGCCGAAGCAGCAGCCATGGCAGTAAAAGCCGGTACTGATCAAAATTGCGGCAACACATATCCTCATTTAATTACCGCCGTAAAACAAGGTCTTATCAGCGAAAAAGAAATAGATACATCGGTGAAACGCATACTTTTGGCAATGATGAAATTGGGACTTTTTGATAAAAACGAACAGGTTACATACGCCAATATACCTTACAGTGTTGTAGAGAGTGAAAAAAATGTGGAACTGTCGCTCGATGCTGCACACAAATCAATAGTTATGCTAAAAAACGATGGATTATTACCATTGTCTAAAAATCTGAAAAAAGTAGCCATCATAGGTTCTAATGCAGAAGATTTCAACGTGTTGCTGGCAAATTACAATGGTTTTCCTACAAAATACAAAACACCGCTGGCAGGTATTCGCGAAAAATTACCAAATGCAGAAGTAAACTTTGCACAAGGCTGCGAACTTGCGCCGGGATTACCATATTTTACGACCATATCTGCAAATTGCCTTTTTACCGACTCTTCATTAACAAAAAACGGACTACAGGCAATCTATACATCCGGCGACAGGCAAATTAACAGAACAGACTCAAATATTGATTTCATTTGGGGACAAAATTCTCCTGATAAAGATATTGACTATGATGATTTTTCTGTTGAATGGAAAGGCGTGCTTGTTCCCAAAACGACAGGACAATATATTCTGGCAGCCGAAGCGCAACAATCTTTCGATTTATACATTAACGATTCTCTGCTAGTGAGCGTAAAGGCATGGCACAATCCATCCAGAAGGCATGATACAATAGAACTTATCGCCAATAAAACATATAACATCAAGGCTGTATATTCACAAAAAAACACACAGTTTGCAATGGCTCGGCTACTATGGTCTGCACCTAATCCGAACATGAAACAGGAAGCGATAGAACTTGCAAAAAATTCCGAAGTAGTTGTACTGTGTATGGGATTAAGTCCTTCGCTCGAAGGCGAAGAAATGCCAGTTAACATACAAGGTTTCAATGGCGGCGACCGTACAGATATAGAACTGCCAGCAACACAAAAAGAACTTATAGAAGCAATACACAAACTCAACAAACCTACCGTTCTGGTTTTGCTCAACGGTAGCGCGCTTGCCATCAATCGCGAAAACACAACAATGTCGGCAATAATCGAAGCATGGTATCCGGGGCAGTACGGAGGCACGGCAATTGCAGATGTGTTGTTCGGAGATTACAATCCTGCTGGTCGATTGCCTGTTACGTTTTATAAAAGTATTAACGATATCCCCGAATTTACAAACTATGACATGCAAGGCAAAACCTATAGATACTTTAAAGGAACGCCGCTTTACGAATTTGGATATGGACTTAGCTATTCCTCTTTTGAATATACGATTACCAACGCTCCCGCAACAGTAAAAGCAGGCGATACGGTGAAAATAACCGTAGAGGTAAAAAACACAGGCAAAATGGACGGCGACGAAGTTGCGCAACTTTATGTTTCGCTGCCCGCAAGCGATTTGTGGAAAACGCCGATAAGGTCTTTGCAGGGTTTCAAACGAATAAATATAAAAGTGGGAGAAAGCGCAAATGTAGAATTTTCACTCGTCCCATCTCAAATGACAGTGCGAGATTCCAATAATGCAGAAATTACGGCATCCGGCGCAATGTATATTTATGCAGGAGGAAAACAGCCCGATAAAAAAGCGCTTGCAGGTAAACAAGTTGCCGAATGTAGAATAATCCTTGAATAAAATACAGCAGACGTATAAACAATAGCGCAGATAATAGATTCTGCGCTATTGTTGTCATATATTATATAATGCCACAGTCACGCAGTTCGTCATCCTGAGTTTGCGTAAAAAAATAAACACTAAATTCGCGGCAATAAAAATGCAAAAAACAAATAAACGGAAAAATCATAAAAATATATAAAGATTTATTTGATTTTCAGTTTCCATAAATCCTGAAATTTTAATTTTTTTTCTTCAATATCGAAGTTATATATTCGTTCCTTAGTAACTCTACACATTACTGATATATAATAAAATAACGGTAAAAATATTTGGAAAATAATGCAGGATTTTGTATCTTTGTGCCGAAAAAAACGGTAGAAATAAATCAAAAAATATATAGAAAATGGAAGGAAAATTACTGGACACAAAACAGCGCGAACTGTTCCGCCCAATGTTGAATGACATTATAAACAAGCGCCATGAGTTGGTTCTGCTTGCCGATGCAATTGATTGGCTGCCTGATGTTGAAACACTTAAAAAAATTGAGAGATGGAAGTTTAGCCAAAGCATGGATAGAAAATCCTTACATGCAGTATTTCTGCGGAATGCGCTGTTTTGAACACAAATTTCCGTTTGTTCTGAGCGATTTTGTCCTTTTTCGCAATAGAATTGGCGAAGAGGGATTTGCAAAGATTTTCGCGTATAGCGTTGAATTTCATAGCGATGAAAAAGAATTTAAGGATGAAAAACGGCATTTGCCCGACACAACGGTACAGGAACATTTCACTACATTTCCGACAGATGCCAAATTGTGTAAAAAAGTAATAGATAAATGTATTAACCTGAGTTTTGGATAAGAAGACAAAAAAAGGCAAGTATTCCACAATTTTTTGTAATTTTGTATTTGATTAAGTAATAAATAATTACATACGATTATGAGTATACTTACCGATGACAAAATTACAGGAATTTTTTGTATAGTATATGATTTTTGTAAAGAATTATCAAAAGAGTTGACAGAAATACCAAAATTGGAGGCTGGCGGCACAAAACATCGCAACCGTCCATGTACAATGTCAGAGAGCGAGATAATCACCATCCTCTTGCTCTATCATTTCGGAAGTTTCAAAAACTTCAAACATTATTACCTGCACTATATTTGTGTACATTTGAAACAAAAATTTCCAAATGCATTGTCATACAATCGTTTTATTCAAATCGAACATCGCGTTTTCATGCCTATGATGTTCTTTCTTAATACAGTCTGTTTCGGAAAATGTACAGGTATAAGCTTCATTGACAGCACAAAAATTGCCGTTTGTCATAACAAGCGCATTAAACGAAACAAAGTTTTTAAAGGCTTTGCAAAAAGAGGGAAAAGCACATTGGGCTGGTTTTA
>JAISNL010000022.1 GCA_031276235.1 Prevotellaceae bacterium
TGAAAATTTCACAATTAACCACAATTATCCCGAATTTCTTTTGGAAGAACTGAAAAAACTCCTCACTGCAAAAGATGAACAGATTGCGCTACTTAAAGAGATGCTGGAAAGAAAGTAAAGAGCAATAATATTATGTGACAACGGTCGTGCAAAGTAGCGGCAGCAAATAATATGAGTTATGCGGGCAACAATAATTTGCCTTGTAATTCCTGCTGTTGTTACAACAATGGATTTTGTATTTTGCGAGTCGTAGTTCATGGTGGTTGTAATGAAAATCGTGAACTTATCATTGCTATTCTACGGCTCTGGAATGCCTTTGCTGCAAGAATGAAAAAGCTCACGATTACTCGCGAGCGTTCGCATTTTTCATATTTGCAGCTATTTAAAATTTTCCAGATTCAAGAATAGCAATACGTAAAAGCTAACGCTTTATTTTAATTTATTTATCTTTATATTTTTATCTCATAATTTTTAATTATCACTTGTTATCTAATTGTTTTACTTCTATATATTGATAATACACTTTCATTAAAAAAACCTTAATATTCTGTATATTTATGATTTAGTTCCAATCAATTACAATGACAACGAAAAATATCAAGGAAGAGTGCAAAAGTACACAATTAATTGAAATGTTATGCAAAAAATCGCAGGAAAAATGAACCGTAAGTTCAATTAGTAAATGCAACTAAAGTAATAAAAAAAATATTCGTATTGTTGAAAAATCAAAAAAAAATATACCTTTGCATTTGAAAACACATGAAAATATGTTGTTGAGATTATAGTTAATTTAAAATTATTAAAATTTGGAACCTCCGAGTTACGTTTTAAGTATCGCATTTTATCAGTTTAATTCAGAACATCTGATTATCATTATTCTTTTGCTGGCGCTTATTTTTATGTCAGCGCTGGCATCAGGTTCGGAAACGGCTTTTTTTTCACTGTCGCCGCAAGATATTGACGAAATTAAAAAACATAAAAATAAAAATTCCGAATATCTTAATAAATTGCTCGAAAAACAGGATTATCTATTAGCGACACTGCTTATTTTCAATAATTTTGTAAATGTTGCAATAATATTGCTTGCAACATATCTTACACATTCTTTAATTGATTTCGGCGAAAATGCCATACTTGGGTTTATCATCGAAGTTGTTCTTATAACCTTTGTGCTTGTTTTGTTTGGCGAAGTTATTCCCAAACTTTTGACTGCAAGCCGTCCCGTAAGGTCATTTCATTTTGTAGCCAAACCGCTTATACTTATGATAAAAATTGCCAAACCTTTGAGTCATGTTTTAATGCGAACTACAGCGATGCTGAATAAAAAATTCAATCAAAAAAAGTCCAATGTATCAATTGACGATTTGTCGGAGGCAATTGATTTCACAGATAAATCAATAGGCGATAAAAAAATTCTGAAAAGCATTGTAGAACTTACAAATACAGATACTCGCGATATTATGCATCCGCGTATTGACGTTTATGCCGTTGACATTAAATCTGATTTTAAGGAACTTTTGACCTTTGTTGTCGATTGCGGATATTCGCGAATACCTGTGTACGAAGAAAATTTTGACAATATTAAAGGACTTCTTTTCGTTAAGGATTTGTTGCCCTATCTGAACCGTGATACAAATTTCGAGTGGCAATCGCTGATACGCGAAGCATATTTTGTGCCCGAAAATAAAAAAATAAACGACCTTCTTAAAGAATTTCAGCAAAAAAGTATTCACATGGCTGTAGTGGTTGATGAATATGGAGGAACAAGCGGAATAATTACTTTGGAAGATATTCTGGAAGAAATTGTAGGCGAAATATCTGACGAAAACGATGAAAACGATGAAAACCAAAAACTGTTCACAAAATTAAGCAAAAATACTTACCTGTTTGAAGGAAAAATTTCGTTGAACGATTTTTGCAAAATAATGAATCTTGACAACGATTATTTTGACGAAGTTACAGGAGATGCCGAAACGCTTGCAGGACTGATACTCGAAATATGCGGAGAAATACCTGCAGGAGGCAAAGAAATTGATTTGAAACAGTTCGTATTGAAAGTCGAAAGCAGCGATGTAAAGCGTATAAAAGAAATTAAAGTTACCGTAAAATCCCAAAACGATGAAAGCTAATATCAAAAACTTTCTTATTATATCCTTAGTTTTGGTTTTGATAACATCATGCGGCAACCACAGTCAAACGCCGAAACCTTACGGATATTTTAGAATTACCATGCCCGAAAACACATACCGGAAATTTGATGCAGGAAAACCGTACAGGTTTGAATACTCTGCAATTTCCGAAATTGAAGACAGAACCGACAAACCGGAGCAACACTGGATCAACATCGTTTATCCTCAACACAATGCTACAATTTATCTTACATATCATAATGTACGCAACAATCTGGATGCGATAATAAACGATTCGCATAATTTTACATACAGGCATACAATAAAAGCAGATGCAATAAACGAAATGACATATTATTTCCCCGAAAAAAAAGTTTTCGGGCTGTATGCCGAACTTGAAGGAGATGCAGCATCGCCTATACAGTTTTTACTGACCGACAGTACTCGAAATTTTTTGCGCGGCTCGCTGTATTTCAATGTTGAACCGAACAGCGATTCGGTAGCGCCGGTTGTTGATTTTATACGGAAAGATATTATTCATTTAATGGAAACAACAGAATGGAAACAGTAAAAATATTTCATATACGCAACACTAAAACCGCAAAATATGCCACTTTATAAAAAAGAAGAATTTAAAGACGGCGGAATACTTGCCGTCTGGCAAATCACAGAAACAGAAGATGATTTGAAAATCATTGCCGCAACGCCTACCGCTGAACAGGAAAACATTTCTCAAATGTCGGCTCATCAACGCCGCCTTGAAAGTTATGCAGTACGAGCCTTGCTTACCGAAATTTTCGACGAGCGAGTTTACATCGGATATGAGGAAGATGACAGTCCATACATAAAAAACACGCATCACAAAATAAGCATTTCCCATTCCGGCGAATTTGCCTGTATCTACGTTCACCAAAATGCCAACGTTGGTATTGATATTGAATCGCTGTCGCGAAACTTTGATGCCGTCGCAAAAAAAATATTGTCGGACGATGAATCCGAATATATAACCGAAAAATATCGACAAACGCAGTTAGCCCTAATCTGGAGTGCAAAAGAATCAATATACAAACTTATGGGCGAACGTAATATAAACTTTTCAAAGCAAATACAGATAGAAAAATTTATGCCCCATGCCAGCGAAGGCGAACTGAATGCCGTGTTTATTGACTCTGAAAACAACGAACACGAACTGGAACTTTGCTATCAGATTTTCGATGGTTATGAAATGGTTTGGGTGGCAATGTAAAAGACGGTTTGATACAAATTTTGGCAACGTCAGATATTGTATGGTGCTGTCAATCTATCTGTCGGACTTATGAGGCAAAAGAAAAAAGAAATGCCAAATCGCCCGAGGCGCTGAGACAAAAGAAAAAAGAAATGTTAAATCGCCCGAGGCGCTGAGGCAAAAGAAAAAAGAAATGTTAAATCGCCCGAGGCGCTGGGGCAAAAGAAAAAAGAAATGTTAAATCGCCCGAGGCGCTGAGGCAAAAGAAAAAAGAAATGTTAAATCGCCCGAGGCTCTGGGGCAACAGAAAAAAGAAATGATAAATCGCCC
>JAISNL010000078.1 GCA_031276235.1 Prevotellaceae bacterium
TTCGGCAACGTCCGCGTGCGGGCGTTCGGCAGTTTCGACATTCGCATATCCGACCCGGCGCTCTTTTTCAAACAATATGCGGGGACATACAAGCAACTCACCATATTCGAATTACAGGCGCAACTCAGAGATTTCATCGCTCCGAAATTCGGCGAGATTCTAAGCGTGCAAAAGATACCGCTGATGGAAATTGCGGGTAACATCACCGAACTCGGCAAAAAAATAGAGCCTCTCATCGCGCCCTATTTCGAACAGTTAGGATTGACGCTCACGCAGTTTGTCATCACCTCCGTTACGTTGCCCGATGAAGTGTTGCAACACATTGATTCGTTAACCAGCATGAACATGACGGGCGACATAAAGCGTTACGGAGAATTTCAAAAAGCAAAGGCTATCGGCGAAAAAGGAACTGCGCTGAACGATGCAGTTACGCAAGCCGCCGCGCTCGGTCTGATAACAGGTCAAATGCAGAAAAATAATGAAAACGGCACAGACATAAGCGCAAAACTGCGCAAGTTAAAAGATCTGTTTGAAAACGAGTTGATAGACGAAAACGAATACAAGGCTAAAAAAGCCGAACTATTAGCAAATTTAGATAATTAAAAAGATGGCAGATAAAAGCGTTAATTTCTTGCAAAACATGACAAACATTTCGTTGAAGCAGAAAAATTATGCCGAGACAGACGAAACGTTGGAAGCTAAAACAGAAGCAAGACTTTGCCCAAATTGCGGTGCGCCGCGAGCCAAACAGGACGGATTGACGCACTGCGCATATTGCGGATATAAATTTATAGAAACAGTTTTAACAGATGGCATTTTTCTCAAAAAAGAAGACAATTCCGAACATGTATGAAGATTTACAGGCGCAAATAGATGCGCGAAGGGAACGCTGGTTCGTGTTTATTGACAAATTGAACACAAGAGCCGAAGAGTTGTATCTGGCTGCGCTTCCCGAGCTGAACGCACTAAAAGCATCCGACAGCGACCCGAACAAATCAACATACAACAAAGTGTTGTCCGGCGTATGCGGACAGCTTGCCAACATGCGCTCCAAGGCATACGATGCGCAAGACAGAGAGATTTCGGATTTTTATGATTACTTGCGGCATGGCGAAATCACGGCATTGCATCCGCTTTCGCGTTATCTCACCGAATTTAGAAACGACTGCTACGACCGTTTTACCGAATTTGAACAGTCAATAAATATGAAGACTGATAAATTAAGAGAAGTAGAAAGAGACGAGATAGAATATGAATATGCCAAAATAATTGACTCGTTCAATGCCGATAAAGACAAATTCCGCTGTTCGCAATGCGGACATTTGTTGCCCGTCGAGCGCATATTTTTTATCAGCGTACATATAGTATGTCCGGCGTGCAATACGCAAAACACATTAGAACCGGGTCGCAGTGCGAGAAATTTGCAGTTTATCGCAAAAAAACTTGCCGAAAAACGTTGCGAACATTTGCTCAACGCATATCAGAACGAGATACAGAACGAACGCGATTTATATTTCAAAGCGCACAATATCAAACTTGATTCCATTCACAAAAACGACAGGGAGAAGGCGATCGCCCAAGAGCAGATTGAGGCTATCCACGCCGAACGGAAACGTTCCATCGAAAACGCCCCGCACCTATACAACGTATATCTGCGCGCGCTCTACGACGAAATGAACCGCATCTTACCCGAATTTAAAGAACATCACGAAAAATTATATTTAGAACAAATAAATCAAAAAGGAGAAAATTATGGCAAATAATTTGGAGCCGATACACGGCATTTCATTAGAGGATTACGCTCAAATAGTTATTAAAATAACAAGCGGCGCAAGCATTGAAAGTATATGCAAGGCGATGGGTATAGACATCGCCGTATGGGAGGAAGTAAACACGCTTTGGGGGCAAAGAATGAAGGAAGATACAGATTTCAAGTTGATAATGCTTTATGGCGACTATTTTGCCGCCGGCGTTACCAATCCCAAACTTGTGAATATTGACACGAATATCATCTCAGCCGAAGGACAAGGCAATCTCGACCGTCTGAAAAATGACCGCTACTTCTACGAAGAGTTGTGCGGTGCGAGGACTGCGGCTTATAACTACGGCTTGGATGGCGCACAGTGGATTTTGGATAACTACGGCATCGGGCTTGGAGATTTTCAATCCGTAGCCATGCATCACATGTCAAAACGCAACAATGGCAGCGAAGATATTATGGAAACGAAAGCGTTTCTCGATTATCAACGGGAAAAACAGGAGGAATACGAGGCTAAATTCGCTGCTGAACGCGGTGGTAATGTCGCGGATGATATTGAGTTTTAACGGAGCGTACAAAGCAATTGATAAAAGTATTCGTCTTGATCAGGATGGAATTGTAACAGTGTATCTTCTTTCACAGGAGAAATACGCAGTCTGAATACAGGCATAAAAGAATGTACAGTGTAGATTAAACATCTTGGCAGTGTTATAATATTGCCAAGATGCTTTCTGAAAACGTCAGGATGAGTGCCATGCGTAAAGACATGTTGCGTTGGTTTGCATCCGCCTTATAATTTATACGGTTAATAATCACAAAAAAATAAATTCCAATTAATAAACTTGTTTGCAATTATTTATTGACAATATTAAACGAATTTAAACAGCTTATATATTTTGATATGGATTTTAATTATTACATTTGTGCAATTATTATAAGTTAAATTTTTAATATAGCCATTTATAATGAAAAGTCTTGTATCTATCACGGATTTCAGTAAAGATGAAATACTTAAAACGCTTGATTTGGCATCCGAATTTGAAAATAATCCCAATCAAAACATATTGAACAACAAGGTTGTCGCCTCTATTTTTTTCGAGCCATCTACTCGCACTCGATTAAGTTTTGAAACAGCGGTAAACCGTTTGGGCGGCAGAGTGATAGGATTTTCAGACTCGGCAAACACAAGCGTATCAAAAGGAGAAACCTTGAAAGATACCATTTCGATGATAGCAAACTATGCCGATTTGATCATCATGCGGCATCATATCGAAGGCGCTGCGCGTTATGCAAGCGAAATATCAAGAGTTCCTGTAATCAACGCCGGCGATGGAGCAAATCAGCACCCAAGCCAAACGTTGCTTGACATGTATTCGATAAAAAAAACGCAGGGAAAACTTGAAAATCTGACAATAGCAATGGTTGGCGACCTGAAATACGGACGTACCGTACATTCGTTGCTAATGGCAATGTCGCATTTCAATACAACATTTAAATTTATTGCTCCTGCCGAATTGCAGATGCCCGTTGAATACAAAAACTATCTCAACAAATTAGGACTTAAATACTCGGAACACACAGAACTTAGCGATAACATAGATGATGCAGACATCCTATACATGACTCGAGTACAGCGCGAACGCTTTTCAGATTTGCTTGAATACGAGAAAGTCAAAAATATTTATATCCTTACAAACGAAATGCTCGAAAAAACAAAGCCGAATGTAAAAGTATTGCATCCTCTTCCCCGCGTAAGCGAAATAGATATTAATGTTGACGACAATCCCAAGGCATATTATTTTACGCAATCGCTCAATGGAGTTTATACTCGAATGGCAATAATAACATACGTGTTAGGATTGAAATAAGGTTAAAACAATATTAAATTTTCAATAAAATTCACAATATGCAAAAAGAATTAAAAGTAAGCGCAATCAAAAACGGCACAGCAATTGACCATATTCCATCCAATGCGTTATTTAAAGTTATACAAATTCTCGGACTTGAAAAATCGGAACATCAAATTACTTTTGGCATGAATTTTGAAAGTAAGCGGATGGGAAATAAAGCTATTATAAAAATTGCCGACAGATATTTCAAAGATGATGAAATAAACAGAATAACTTTGGTAGCGCCTAATGCAAAATTGAATATAATAAGAGATTATGAAGTGATTGAAAAAAAAGTTGTTGAAGTTCCCGATTTTATTGAAGGTATAGCAAAATGTATAAATCCGAAATGCGTAAGTAATATTGAAAATATAAAGTCGAAATTTAAAGTAATAGCAAAAGATAAAGTTACATTGCAGTGTCATTATTGCGAGCGTATAACAAATCAGGAAAATATTATAATAAAAAATTGAATATAAAATATTAAACAAATTTATTAAAAGTGTTATGAGAAATTTTAAAATGTATGTTTCGGCAATTCTATGCTCTGCAATGTTACTGTCGAGTTGCAATGAAACAAGTAATACCGTGAAAGGCGGAGTAGCAGGCGGAGCAGGCGGAGCGCTCATCGGCGGAATTATCGGCAATCTTATCGGTAAAGATACCAAGGGAACAGTTATCGGCGCAGCAATTGGCGCGGCAGTGGGTACGGGAGCAGGAGTTCTTATCGGCAAAAAAATGGACAAACAAAAAGCCGAATTGGAACAAATCAACGGAGCGCAGGTAGAAAATACTACAGACAGTAATGGACTGCAAGCAATTAAAGTTACTTTTGATTCGGGAATACTGTTTGCTACAGGAAAAAGCGAATTGAATGCGGCAGCCCGCAATTCTCTGCAAAACTTTGCAATATCGTTGCAGAATCATCCGCTCACAAATGTGCAAATATTCGGTCATACCGACAATACAGGCTCGCGTCAGGTGAACGAAAAATTGTCGCTGGAACGAGCTCAGTCTGTTGCAAACAATTTAATGAGTCACGGAGTCAACAATCAGAGGCTTGCAGTGAGAGGTCTGGCTTACGATGATCCAATTGCAGACAACAATACGGCAGAAGGCAGAGCAAAAAACCGCAGAGTTGAAGTTTATATCATTGCCAATACCGAAATGATAAACCAAGCGCAATCAGGCGCTTTGCAGTGATAACTGACTAATGAAACATAAAAAAGCGCAATTTCGGTTGCGCTTTTTTATGTTTAAATCTAATACAGTCCTTATGAGCCTTTTGCAAAAGTTTTGTAATTATAAAATTTCGGGCGCAAAGGCAGGATAAAAATTGCGAAACGGTGATTCAATCTGCAGATAAAACCTCATTTCCACCTTATTCAGGAAACAAAACAACATCAGTAGTCACAGGAATATACCACCTCATTTACTCGTCCGTTCATAATCACGAGGAGATATATGAAATCAGATGTTGAATCGGCAAATCAAAAAAATAAATCGGATTAAATTCTTTTTTTGAAACAAAGTAATTACCTTTGCAAACTGTAAACAGATTTAATTTAAAATATGTCGAAAATAAAAGTTTCTGCAATATCATATCTCAATACAATTCCGTTTATCTACGGATTGCAAAACTCATCGATATTATCAAAAATCGATCTTACTTTTGATGTGCCGTCAACTTGCGCCAAACGGCTGCATAACAATATGGCAGATATAGGTATTGTGCCTGTTGCAATTATTCCTTCGTTACCTCAATATCACATAGTAAGTAATTTTTGTATCGGAGCAAAAGGCAAAGTGCGAACCGTAGCTCTGTTTTCAAATTCAAAAATAAATGAAATACAAACAATATATATAGACCGCGATTCGCGTACATCGGCGTTACTGATGCGGATTTTAGCACGCAAATACTGGAAAATAACGCCCGAATTCAAACCTCTCGACATACTGAATTATAATGAAGAAAAGACAGGATACATGCTCATAGGCGACAAAGCCTTTGATGCCGAAAGCCGCTTTTTATATTCATTTGACTTGAGCGGAGAATGGTATAAATTCAAAAAAATGCCCTTTGTATTTGCCACATGGACAGCAAACAAACAATTAGACGAACGGTTTTTGTATGAATTTAACGCCGCACTCGCTTTTGGCATCAATAATATTCAAAAAGCCGTAGAAATGCAAAGCAACGGCATTGATAAAAAAACGGCAATAGAGTATTTTGAAAAAAACATAAGTTTTGAATTTGATGCGTTAAAACGGCATGGTTTAACCGAATTTTGGAATCTTGCACTCGAAGAGATAAACCGCGACCGAGTCTGCTAACCGTACGGAAATACTTGCGGTATTAATGTGAAATCAAACAAAATGACAAACTCAAAAATCAAACATCATGTTCTCTGTTTACTATAAAAATCAAAATGCCATAATACAAAGTTCAGATATAAGAAATCTGCAGAAATTAGATTTTAATGATATTATCTGGATAGACCTGAACGACCCTACGGGAGACGAAAAACGCGAAGTAGAACTGTTTTTGGGTACAGAAATTCAAAGCCGAGCACAAGCTGAAGAAATAGAAAGTACATCCCGATATTTTGAAACCGAAAACGCAATATTTGCCAATACAAACTTCCTAATTTCTCAACCCGAATCGTTCATATACGATACGGTTTCGTTCACGCTGTGCAAAAATATGCTGATAACTCTGCATAATTCCGATTTGCGAACTCTTACCGAAACAGGTCGCAAACTGCAACGAAATCCGCAACTTGTGCCTACCGGATTTCACTTGATGATTGCAATACTCGAACAGCGTATCGACCTTGATGCTGATATGATTGAAGGTATAGCAAAAGAAATTGCATACATGAGCAAACAAACAAGTTTGGGAGAAAAAGTGGATGAAGAACAACTGCTATATATAAACCAAATGCAGGAAAATACAATGCTCATACGTGAAAATATTATCGATAAGCAGCGCGTACTTTCAAGCATTCTGCGAAGCAATAAATTTCCTCATGACCTGTATCAAAAACTGAACTTTATGATTAAAGATATAAACTCGCTGATAAATCATACCGACTTTAGCTTCGAGCGTCTGGAATATTTGCAAAATACACTGCTCGGTCTTATCAATATCGAACAGAACAAAATAATAAAAATATTTACGGTGGCAACAGTCATATTTGCGCCGCCCACGCTTATTGCAAGCATCTACGGAATGAATTTTACATCCATGCCCGAACTCGGCTGGAAATTTGGCTATCCGTTTGCAATAGGACTTATGATTATCGTATCATTAATAATTTTATGGTATTTCCGAAAGAAAAAATGGTTGTAAAAATTAAATCTTTGTAAAATTTAATATCAATATAATCATTAAAAAATGAATAAAAAAGAAAAGATACCTCTATACTGCGACAATATAAAAATATTAACTTTCAAACAGTTATATTAAATAAATAAATTTGAAATATATTAAAATACAAACAAATGAAATCATTCAAAATACTGATACTTTTAATAAGTATTCAAATATCGGCAACAGCGCAAACAAAAGATATGCCGACAAAACCAAAAATTATATGGACATTTGAATTAAACAGAGAAATAGATGCATTGGCAGTACGCATAGTAAACAAAAATATTTCGGCTGCAGAAAAGCAAAAAGCCGATTACATCATTATGCAACTCAACACCTACGGCGGAGCGCTTGCCGCCGCCGATGATATCCGCACAAAAATCTTGAACTGTAAAATTCCCGTAATGGTTTTTATAAACAATCAGGCGGCATCGGCGGGAGCGCTTATTTCTATTGCCTGCGACAGCATATATATGCATTCGGGCGGAAGCATTGGAGCGGCAACCGTTGTTGACCAGACAGGCGAAGTGCTTCCCGATAAATATCAGTCGTTCATGCGTTCAATGATGCGAGCAACTGCCGAGGCTCATGGCAAAAAAACAGTTGTCAAAAATGGAAAAACAGTAGAAATATGGCATCGAGACCCGCAAATAGCACAGGCAATGGTTGACCCTTCAATAAGTATCGAAGGAATTGTAGAATACGATCAAGTGCTTACATTCACCACACAGGAAGCTATTCGAAACGGCTATTGCGAAGGCGAAGCCGAAAATATCAATCAGGCGCTGCAAAAAGCAAATATAAGCAATTACCAAATAGTTGAATATAAAGCGGAATTGACTGATTTGATAATAAATTTTCTGCTTAATCCAATAGTACAGGGAATTTTAATACTGCTAATGTTCGGAGGAATTTATTTTGAACTGCAAACTCCCGGAATAGGCTTTCCGCTTGGCGCAGCCGTATTTGGCGCAATATTCTATTTTGCTCCGCTTTATATCGAAGGACTTGCGCAAAACTGGGAAATCATCATTTTTATAATAGGCATAATACTTCTTCTGGTTGAAATATTTGTAATACCCGGCTGGGGAATTGCCGGAATTTCAGGAATAATATTAATAATTACAGGACTTACAATGAGCATGATAGACAATAATATATTTCGCTACGAAAACGAATTTAACATTAGCATTATAGTCAAACCGCTTGCCCTTGTTGTTACATCAATATTAATATCCGGAATAGGAATAATTTATTTTGGAAAAAAAATATTGCAAAGCCGAATTTTAAATATTTCACTGCACGCCGAACTTAATGCAACCGAAGGTTTTGTGAGCGTAGAAACCAGCGAGAAATCATTTATCGGCATTGTATGTACCACAATTACGCCTTTAAATCCATCAGGCAAAGTGATGATAAACAATGAAATATATACAGCCATTGCAGAATACGGATTCATAGAAAAAGGAGAAAGCGTAACCATCACTCGATTTGAAACAGGACAACTGTATTGCGAGAAAAACAGGACGATTGAAAGTTAAAAAAAACATATTATTTTGCAGAATAAAAAATTTGATATATCTTCGATAAAAAAATTAAACAAACTCAAATAAAAGCAACAAAGTTATGGAGAAGATTACATTGACCTTCAATGAATTAAGAAGGATTAAAGATGCACTGCCAAGCGGCAGTTCTCAAAAAATTGCAGACAAATTGGGAATAAGCGTAGATACTGTTCGTAACTATTTTGGGGGAAAGCATTACGAAGGAAGTTACATAGGAATCCATTTCGAACAGGGACCAGACGGAGGAATTGTTTCGATTGATGACCCGACAATCCTTAATTTGGCAAAAAAAATAATAGCCGAAGCAAGTACGGGAAATTAGATTTCCATACAAACTGTAACAAAATTGTCTGAACGGCTATGAAATTAATGCGCACAAATACAGTAAAATATAATAAAAACATCCAAATATTAAGCATTTAACTGGATGATATTTTAAGTCTATATGTTTTACTGTGTTTGTGCGCAAATGGCTTTTTATTTATTTTTATATCAATACAATAAATGCAGACTTACGATTTGATAATAATTGGAGCAGGAGCGGCAGGATTGCTCGGAGCAGGCACGGCTGCCGAACATGGATTGAAAGTTTTGCTGATTGAAAAAATGGAAAAGCCCGCCCGCAAAATACGTATTTCGGGCAAAGGACGATGCAATATTACAAATACAAAACACCACGACGATTTCCTTGCACACGTTTATCCCGACAGCAAATTCTTGAATTCGGCGTTGCGCAATTTTTCAAATCTTAAAACCATAGAATTTTTCAATTCACTTGGACTTAAAACCATTACAGAGCGAGGCGAACGCGTTTTCCCCGAATCGGGTAAAGCATGGGATGTAGCCGAATGTCTTGTGAAATGGGCAAAAAAATCAGGAGCGGAAATAATTTGTAATACAAAGGTAAAATCATTGAATATCGCCAACGATAAAATAAGCAGTGTAAATGCAGATTCCGGAGATAATGAAAAAATTATCGCAGCAAAATATTTTATGATAGCAACAGGCGGTATCTCTTACCCGCTTACAGGCTCTACTGGAGACGGCTACAATTTCGCAAAACAGGCGGGACATACAATTACCGATTTGCAGCCTTCGCTTGTTCCGCTAAAAATCAAAAACCATAATGTACAGTTAAACAAACTGCAACTTAAAAATATTTCATTTTCATTGTATGTTGACGGCAATTATGTTGGCGATGAATTTGGCGAAGCCGAATTTAATCAAACAGGCATAACAGGCTCAATTATATTGCGATTAAGCCGAAAAGCCGTTGGCGCTGCGACAGCAAAAAAGAATGTGGAACTAAAATTAGATTTGAAACCTGCTCTGACTTGCGAACAGTTGAAAAACCGCATAGAGCGCGAAATGTATGCAGTAACAACAAATTATGCTTTGCTGTCTAAATTATTGCCTAAACAAATAATTGCAACATTTGCAGAAAAAGCAAATATCAAATTGCAAAATCGAATTACAGATACGGATAGTGGAAAAATTATTAAAACATTAAAAAACATTACATTTGAAATATCTGGGTTCAATGGTTTTGACGAGGCTATTGTTACAGCCGGCGGTATATCGTTGAAAGAAATAGATTCTAAAACCATGAAATCCAAAATAATCAGCAATCTTTACTTTGCTGGCGAAGTTTTAGATATTGATGCTGATACAGGAGGCTACAATCTGCAAATAGCCTTTTCAACTGCTCGCCTTGCCGCACAAAGTATTGCCAGACAATTATTGCGTATTGAAAAAGGCTGACATGCTGTTTTGAATTTTATACAGTCGCCTTACGAAGTATTTAGTCCTTCCTTACTAACTAACTCTACACATTACTGATATATAATAAAATAATGGTAAAAATATTTGGAAAATAATGCAGGATTTTGTATCTTTGTGCCGAAAAAAACGGTAAAAATAAATCAAAAAATACATAGAAACCTGAGTTTTGGATAAGAAGACAAAAAAAGGCAAGTATTCCACAATTTTTTGTAATTTTGTATTTGATTAAGTAATAAATAATTACATGTGATTATGAGTATACTTACCGATGACAA
>JAISNL010000130.1 GCA_031276235.1 Prevotellaceae bacterium
TGCACAGTTCTTCATTTTCGATATTGGAAACATCAATAGATTTGTCAGCAAAAAATTATTATTTAATGGATTGGGATGATAAAAAAACAATTGATATTGTAAATTGAATCATAAAAAAAACACTTATCAGTAAATCATTTATACTGTTAAGTGTAAAGTACGCATGAGGCTGCCTCAAAAGCGAGGCAGCCTCTTTCTATGTAATTTATCCATGCCACTTTACAAAGGTTCCAAAACTTCAGGCTTTTCTATATTGCTTCGTCGTGATGCTACTCGTACATCATGCAATATATGACATTACCAAATTATCAATTATTAGTATCTTATCGCCATTTTATACAATATTTGACTGTTTCCGCATTAAATTTTTTCATTATAAAATAAATTCATACATTTGTGGAAAATTTGATGACAAAATGAAAGATACCGAATGTAAAACACAATTACTTGGTTTAAAATCAATGATTGGAAATACTCCAATGTTGAAAATAAATTATAAATACAAAAACAAAGCCCGAACAATCTTCGCCAAAGCTGAATATTACAATTATACAGGAAGCATAAAAGATCGCATTGCGTACTATATTTTGGAAAAAGCTTATAAAGCAGGAGAATTGTTGCCCGACATGCATATAATGGAAGCTACAAGCGGAAATACGGGAATTTCTTTTTCGGCTTTGGGTAAAGCCTTGGGACATGAAGTAACCATTTTTATGCCCGACTGGATGAGTATGGAACGGATTAACATAATACGAAGTTTCGGCGCTAATATACGACTTGTAACAAGAGAAGAAGGTGGATTTCTTGGCAGTATAGCAATGACGCAACATGCTAAAAAAGAACAGCCCGAAAAAATTTTTCTACCATGTCAGTTTGATAATGATAGAAATTGTGAAGCTCATGCACAAACCACAGGATACGAAATTGCAGAGCAATTACTTAAACTCGGATTGACTCCAGATGCATTTGTTGCAGGAGTTGGTACAGGAGGAACAATTATGGGCGCAGGCAGTTTTCTTAAAGATATAAACGGCAACGTAAAAATATATCCTCTCGAACCGCTTAATTCGCCTACATTAAGCACAGGACACAAAGTAGGCAAACATCGCATTCAAGGAATTTCTGATGAATTTATTCCATCAATTGTAAAATTGGACAAACTCGACGAAATAATTCAGACAGATGATGGCGATGCCATTATAATGGCGCAAAAACTTGCACGCACATTAGGTTTGGGAGTTGGTATTTCATCAGGCGGAAATTTTATAGGCGCAGTAAAAGCGCAAAACATACTTGGTAACGATGCCGTTGTAACTACCGTTTTTGCCGATGATAACAAAAAATATTTAAGTACCGATTATTCTAAAGAAGAGCCTGTAAAAGATGAATTTATATCAAAAGACGTTATTTTGGAAAACGTTACCGTTATAAAATGAAAATTAAAGATTGCATTAAAAAAATTGTATTACATTTGCAACATATTTCGGGGATGTTTTGGTTTTGACAGCAATTGATTCCGGAATGTAAGCACGTCGAGCGCTGAGATGGCGGCTCGTTAATCCCGACACTCAAGCCTTAAACGGCGAAGAAAATTTTGCACTCGCTGCGTGATTTACAAAGTAAATCTGCTTAATTTCGACACACAAGGTGAGCCGAAACGAGAATCTCTCCATGCAGTTCCGCCTCTTAACTGCACGGTATATGAGGTTTCATCCATTTGAGGATAATTTACGCGACTCCTTTAAGCGCAAACGAAATTTCAAAGGATAAGGAAAAAGTTCGGTTGTTTTCTGCCTGACTTGTTCACGAAAAATCAAAGAAAACTAAACGTGTAGAAAGCATTTGGGTGCATTGTTTGGACGCGAGTTCGACTCTCGCCATCTCCACAAAGACTGTAAATAATTCAAAATAAATACAATGTGCAAAATTTTAATTGTATTTATACAGTAGGATACAATTAAATGCAATTAAAAAGTAACATGTGGGATACTACGCATTTATTTTCTCAAAAAAAACACTAATGTCCGTATAAAAAATAAAGAGCGGGGTATGTTGAATTTCTCCGCTCAAAAGGTTATCTTTGTAATCAGAATAAAACAAGGTAGCCCATGAGCAAAAGTACAAATTTTATCGGACAGCTGGCTGAGAAATCAGGATGTCAAGCGTCTGTTTGCGATGGTTGCCACCACAATAACACTGTTTAAGGATATACTGAAAGGTTGCGGACGGTTGTAGGAAGAAGGCAGGCGAAAGGGCGGCATAAAGGCGCATACGGTAATAGATTTAAGTTACAACATGCCATGTCAGGCCTGCCCGAAATTCAGTTGGAATCAGGGTCTTTTATCACTTTTGATAAAGGATTTATTCGGAGTATGAACGCTTTACAAAAGACCATGAAAGCAGTTGGCTGGAACTTATATACAAACAAAAATGAATAGAAATATCAAAACTCGCTGTTGCCTGAAATGCAGGTGGCTTGCTTTTGAAAATTGAAAATTTAATATTTGATTATCAATAATATACCAGATTGAAACAACGATATTTTGGCTTTAGCGGACAACAATGATATTAATTATCATTTTCAACTGTCAACTGTTACCTGAAATCCTTACGCATATACAAATTATTATTATTTCTTTTGCATATAAATATAATATTACTAACTTTGCGCCATTGAAATTAATAAAATTAATAACATCACAGTAAAAATTAAACAACAGAGAATTATGGCAGTTAAATATGTTATAGTAGAGCGTGGCAATCCGGGTAATCCCGCAGCCCCCAAAAAGTTTTACGCACAGGCAAAAAGCAACGGTGAACTGACGCTTAAAAAATTGAGCAGGGAAATCTCCGAAGGCAGTACAACGGTAAGCGATACGGATGTATTGGCGGTACTGAACGACCTGACCAAAATACTGAAACGCCATCTGGATAACGGCGAGATTGTTCGTTTGGGAGATTTCGGTACGTTTCAGATAACGGTAAGTAGCGATGGAGCAGAAACGAAAGAAAAGTTTCATTCTTCGCTCATCAAGAGTCCAAAAGTAACCTTTCGCCCCGGCGTTGACCTGAAAGAACTACTTGCTACGTTGAAATACGAAAAGGCATAAATCAGTCATTAAAAAGGGACGCCCCTCTTTGGAAAAAGGAACGTCCCTTTTCAGGAAAAGGGGCGTTCCTTTTAAAGAAAAGCAAGGGACGTTTTAGAGTAACAGATAAAATGAACAAAATAAAAAAGATATGACTTGATAAAAATAAAATAAATAATTGAGCTAACGCTCTTATTCTCATTGTTAGGAATAGACCAAATTTCACAAGTGTTCGAGAATAAGTCTGCGAAGGTTCACGTCTTCGGGCGTGAACTGTTCGTGCTTATTTGAACACAATGGTTTTGGTCGACCACTAACAATAAATAGGCAATCCACGAACAGTTTACGCTTTTTTCGTTTGCTACAGTTTAAGAGTTAAAGCCCTAAAACTCTTAAAAATTATGAGATTAGAAAGTAGGTTCATTACAAATCCTGACGCTTCACAACAGGAAGTATTAAAGGTTACTATCAATCAGAATTTGGTAGTGAAATTTTACGACAGTGTCAAAAAGTATCATAAATGATACCATTTATCATTTAAATAATAGCAAATGAATTTGATCAAACGGACATGGAATAAAATTAAAATATTGCTTAAATGGTCAATAGCACCATCTGCATTGATAATTTGGAGAAATCCCAATGCTATTGATATTCATAAATTGGAAATCCAAAAGAAGAAATTGCTAGAGGAGTTAAAAGCAATCAAAGCAATTAAGAATCCTGATGTTTCTGTTATTGAGGAATCTTTGAAAAAATTGAATCAGATAAATAAGAAAAAAATTATGTTTGTCAAAGTATCAAACCGAATCATGATACCCAAATCAACACAATATTTTGAAAATATTCTAAAAGAAAATTCTCTTTTAAAACAATTTAACGACAAAGAATTAGAAAGAAAAAGAATAAAAGAAATACTGACACAAATAGAAATATCTCTCGATATAGACAAATTAGACTACGCAAAATTGTTGATTGCTCAAATTCAAATTAAGTCTTCATATACACACGAAATAATTGAACGGTTAGAAAAAGCAAAACAAAAATTACAGGATAGAGAGTTTCAAATTTTAAAGGACATCCAAAAAGAAGAACAGAAAAGACAGGACGAAAGAGCAAAACTGCTAAGAGACATCGAAGAAAACCGGCAAAAAGAATTAAGCCAAAAAAGGGAAGCAGAAGCACGCGAAAAACGAATCAAAGAAGAGAAGGAAAGACAAGGACAAAACAAATTAGAGATTCTTCTTGTCAAAAAGAAAAATTGGGAAGCATTTAAGCAAGTCTTAGTACAAAATGGTATAACTACTTTATATCATTTCACTGATAAAGCAAATATCAATTCGATTAAGAAACATAAAGGTTTATTTTCATGGAATTACTGTGATCACAATGGGATAAACATTCCTTGTCCTGGTGGTGATAGTCTGTCAAGACAGTTAGATATGAGATATAATTTGCAAGATTACGTTAGATTGAGTTTTTGTGACGATCATCCTATGATGTTTCGATTACAACAAAATAATAGAGATTTAGTTTTGTTGAAAGTGAAGATTGATGTAGTGTATTTTGAACAAACACAATTTTCCAATATTAATGCAACTGATAAAGAACATACACACGGTTCTGCTTTATGCGATTTACAAAGAATAGACTTCCAAGCAACTCAAAAGCACTATGTAAGTAATGTCGATATCGATTTTAAGCCACATCAAGCAGAAGTGCTTGTGAAAACATGGATACCAATAGATTATATTACAAACATAAACGATTTTGATTTATGATATACGTAGAAAACAAGAAGAAAAAAGAAAAAACGCTTTTGCAAAAATATCCAAATGCACTGATATTGGATATAACTTCAAAAGGCGAACAACCGTGGGTAAAACTCAGTCCGTTTTATCCACATGGTAACATTCCGATTCCACCGTATCCGTCTAATTACTGTGCGATGTCAATTGAAGGAATTTGGCAGGGATTGAAAGTTTTTGAAACCGAAGATATTGATTTGTCCAAATTTGAAATTGAAAATATGGAAGGTATAAAACGCACAGTTAGAAAGTTCGGTAAACCATTAGGACATCGTAATGGTGTTGACGGTAAAGAATTACTTGATTATCCTACGGCTCGTAAAGAAATTTATTTACGCGCTTATGCATGGGTGCTTGATAATAAAGTGAATGATATTTTAGAAGCGTTGAAATATTTTGCGGCAACGCAAGATTTGGTTTTACTTGATTATAATACCAATGAAGATTTGGAAAATTTCACAAAACCGTTGTCACATGCAGGTCTTGTAAAGAAATATTTAATAAAAAAATATCCAGTATTGGCTACTTTGACTTTTGAACAAAAAAAAGTAGAACACAAGGTTAAAAACAGGACTAAATCAACAAATAAGAAAAAGAAAGATAATCTCCCAAGTTTGTTTTAATTCATAAAATTTAATATAATATGGAAATATTTGAAATTACGTTTATTGGCTCATTAATAATATTACAAATTGTTGTATTTATTAATGTTTTAAAGAAGATTAAAAACTTCAAAAACTTTTTTCCTAATACTATCAACATTAATGTAAAGAAGTTTAATGTAGATAATTCGGAAGAAACTGTTGACTTATTGGATTCACGGGAAAACAATCAATGTTTTTCTGATATTATCCAATCAACCAATGACTATTTGCGTAAAAACAGAGGTGCAGCGGCAGATTTCGGTATTCTGAAAGATATTAGCGAGCGTCATTTGGAAAAATTCGACAGTGAAATCGGCAATCTGATTAATGTTCCGTTATACATAGGTTTAGGCGGGACGTTCATAGGTATTATCATTGGATTGTTTGGCATAAGTTTTACAGATGCTCAAGGTGCTGCTGTATCTATTTCCACAAACAGTATTGATCAATTGTTACAAGGAGTAATTATGGCAATGTCTGCAAGTTTAGCAGGTCTGACATTTACTGTTATCAATTCTGTGATGTATAAAGCGGCGGCATATAAAAATGATACCGACAAAAACAATTATTACGATTTGTTGCAGCGTGAGTTATTGCCAACTCTAAACACAGGAGTTGCAAAATCATTAGGTACGTTCAAAGATGTTTTAAATCATTTTATTAAAAAATTTGGCGAAAACATGGACGACTATATGGTTTCAGGACAACTGCTAAACGAAAATCTAAGTAAACAGCAATTTGTATTAGAAGAAATAAATAAATTAAGTTTAACACGTACTGCTACAAAAATAGCAGCAACATTTATCAATCTACAGGAGTCTTCCGAACACCTTGAAAAGTTTATTGATTATCAAAAAGGATTAAATACATATATAGATAAAACAGAAGAAGTTACCAAAGATATGAAATCAATAATTGAAGAATTTAAAGATTTCAATTTAAACTTAAAAGCAATTGGCACAAGTACATTGGCAACCATAGAATTGCAAAAGCAATTTAAAGACTCGTTAGAAAAACATTTTCCAACTATTAGCGATCACCGTAAAGTTTGGCGAGAACAAATAGATGAATTAAACCAAGATGTTAAAAATGTTTATCAGGTATTATATAAATATTTCATAGAACAAACCAAACAGATAGAGGAATTAAATAATAACGATATTTTCAATGGTATAAGCGAAATAAAAAATGCTGTGCAAATTTTTGTGGAGAATTCAAATGTTCAAAAGGAGGAATTTTCTCTGTTGCAAAAACAAATTACAAGTTTAAGAAATGACTTTAAGGAAACTCAACGGAAAAGTCTTGAAACTAATATTGCAATCATTGATGCTGTTAAAGAAATAAAAAAAGGCACTCAAAAATAATCTTTTGAAATCAATAAAAGTGATGTTGAGGCAATAAAAGAATTAAATACATCTATCTAAACAATGGGAAAATTTAAAAAAAATTAACATGAGAAAAACAAATGAAAAAAAACGTGATTTCTTTTGGTTGAGTTATTCAGATCTTTTGACAAGTTTATTTTTTGTAATGCTTGTATTGTTTATTCTTGTATTTTCGATGCAGAATAAACTGATACAAGATTTAGAAATTTCTAACGATACTTTATTTGCTGCTAAAGAAGAACTCGAAAGGATAAGAGAAATCGAAAGAACGGTAAACAATATTGATAGGAATTATTTTCGTTATGATACTGTAAACAAAAAACATATTTTGAATATGTCTTTTTCATTCCCTACGGGTAATTCTGATATTACAAGAATTGTCCCAGATAAACGCTCTGATTTGATAAGAGCGGGAAAAGCGATAAAAAATTTGATTTTAAAGTTTCCTGAAAAAGAAAACATCAAATATTTAGTTGTAGTTGAAGGACAAGCATCAAATGACGGCTGGCATGGCAATGATGATTTAAGTTATCACAGAGCGCAATCTTTAGTCAATTTTTGGAAAAGAAACAATGTTGGTTTGGACAGACTCAGAAATTGTGAAATTATTATTGCTGGAAGTGGCGTCAGAGGTGTTCCAAGAGATAGACCTGATAGACCACCCGCGAACCAAAGATTTTTGATAACAATCGTGCCGAAAATTGGAGAAATGACGAAATGAACAGATTTAGATTATACAATTCAAAACATGATATATATAGTTGACAGCATTGCAGATGTCATAACCGAATATAGGAAAGAGTTAAAAGTAGAAATGCTCGCAGAGTAAGCCGAACTTGACAAGCTAAGTATATTGAAACCTTTGCAAAATCTTATTTTAAGCACATACAAAAGAAGGCTTATATGTCAAATTTCAGACGGTAATCCAACTATAACACTCTTATTTATATATTTTTGTATAATATCAAAGATTATGAATAAAAGAAGTGCTTTTATTGCGGCTATACAATAACTAAAAAAAACGGCAAAACAAGCGGCAAACAATTTTGCCATAAAAAGAGTTGAAATGACGCAAGGTATGCAGCAAGCTGCATTACAACCAAAAAAAACCGTTTAATATTATTTAACTTTTATGCTGCGAAAATACGCTTACCTTTGCATATTGAAAAACAATAAATAAATATTGATATTAATGAATTATATATCAAAAAACAGAATTTATATTTGAATATGAGTAGAAAATTGAAGATTTACAGTTTATGTCTGGCAATCGTATATGTTGTGTGTTTTGCACACAATGTATATGAAAGCGGAAAAATAGCAATAGCAGGCTTCAAACTTGGTTATAAACAGGGCAAAAGCGGCAATACAGGCTTTAATGTTTGTGCAAGTTATATGATTCCTGTTAATGGCTCTTTAACTTTTCCATCTACCGTGATTAATGAAAAAACAGGTGAAGAAATGCGTTTTGAAATCAGGCAAATGATTGCTTTTATGCCCGAAACGCCCGAAAATGTTCCTGTTTATGTGCCAATAATGAACATAGCGGCAAATATATCAGGCTTTATTATGCTTGCGCTTTTTGTGTATATTCCGTTTGTTGTGTACAAAATAATGAAATCCATCACGCAAAACAGATTTTACAGCATTGAAAATATTAAACGCATCAAAAAAATATCTCTGATTTTATTGCTGGCATTTGCAATTAATATTTTTATAAATATGTCGGTAACAATATCAACTAATTCGTATTTGTATATAAAAGATTATAAGGCATATATGGACAATTTCAATTATTCATCATTTTTCATGGGACTTGTATTGCTTATTCTTTCCGAGATTTTGCGATATACTAAAAACATGAAGGAAGAACAGGATTTAACTATTTAAGAATATGGCTATTATTGTGAATTTAGACGTAATGATGGCGAAACGTAAAATATCGTTAAGCGAACTTTCGCAAAAAGTGGACATTACACAGGCAAATATCTCAATACTGAAAACAGGAAAAGCAAAGGCAATACGTTTCAATACGCTGAATGCCCTGTGCAGAGAACTTGACTGCCAGCCGGGAGATATTTTGGAATTTAGAAAAGATTAATTTATGTAACATTAAAATATTTATAAATATGACAAAAAAAGGATTATTGCTATCAGCAGGTGCATTGATAGCGTTGGCATTAATAGTAATTTTATTATTAACAACCATGAAAGCAAAAAACACACAGGAAATCACAGGAGACTGGAAAGGTACGTTAAACGTACAGGGCGTAAATATGGAATTGATTTTCCATATCGCCGCAAATGACGGAACATATTCGACTACGGTAGATGTTCCAATGCAAAGCGTTTCGGGAATTGCAATTGACACAACCGAATTAGTAAACGATGAATTAACATTATCATCTGTACAACTTCAATTTTCGTATAAAGGAACATTGAAAGATGGCGCGATTGAAGGTAATTTTGAACAGGCAGGAATGTCATTGCCTTTGACGCTGACCAAGTTTGAGAACAAATTGCCCGGCGATGTTTCGCTTCCTTCTACCGACGAAGAACTGGCGAAACTGATAGCTTTCGACAAAGGCGATTTCAAGTACAAAGTAGAAGATTATTTTGCACGTCCCAAAGCATCGGCGTTTCAATTTTCGCCGAATGGCAAATACCTGTCGTATCGCGAAAAAGACGAAAACAACAAGCGGCATGTATTTGTAAAAGAAATTGCTACAGGCAAAATACAGCGAGTTATCGAAGAAAAAGAAGAACTTGTTCAAGGTTACAATTGGGTGAACGACGAACGTCTTGTTTACATGATGGACAGAGGCGGTAACGAAAACTATCATATTTATGCAGTCAATATCGACGGAACAAACAATATTGACCTGACGCCGTTTGAAGACGTACAGGCAGGCATAAGTAATCTGCTGAAAGAACAGAAAGATTTCATTATTATCGAAATGAATAAAAACAACAAGCAGGTTTTTGAGCCGTACAAATTGAACGTAGTTACAGGAGAGATGGTGCAACTGTTTGAAAATAAAGACATAGCAAATCCTATACAGGGTTACGATTTTGACAAAGACGGTGAACTGCGTGCATATTCGAAGTTAGTAAACGGCGTTGAAGCGGAACTTTGGTATAAAGATTTAACCACAGGCGAGTTCAAACTCATTTATCACGGAACATGGTATGAAGGTTTCGGTATATTGGGCTTTGATTATGCAGGCGCGAATCCCGATTACGCATACGTGGCAACCAATGTTGGCAGCGATAAAATGAGAATTGTACTTTATGATTTCAAAAACAATAAAATTGTAAAGGAAGTTTTCTCAAATCCCGATTACGATGTTTCGAGCATGTCGCGTTCGCGTAAGCGTAATTACGAAATTGACTATTTCTCTTACGAAGGCGAAAAGAATGTAATTGTTCCTGTCAGCGCTTTTTACACTGATTTACATAACCGTATGGAAAAAGAATTTAAGGGAAAAGAGTCTTATGTAGTCGATTATGACGACGATGAAAATACTTTTCTGTTAGTTGTTCAGAGCGATAAACTGTATGGAACGTATTATCAGTATGACGTGAAAACGAAGAAGTTTGCGCTTCTGTACGACCTTATGCCGCAATTAAAAGAAGAAGACATGGCGGAAATGCGTCCGATAAA
>JAISNL010000154.1 GCA_031276235.1 Prevotellaceae bacterium
AGTTAACAGATGAAAATGCAGTGGCGAAAAATTTTTCGCTTCTACATTCTCAACTGATTTATTTTTCAGCACATAATATAGCGCGTAATACAAATTATAACACAAAATTTTTATAAAGATGCTTGCCGTAAAAGATATTTTATATAAATTTGCACCTTATTAAAAAAAATTTCTGAAATTGTAAGCATGAAAAATTACGAAATGAATTTAATTAACACATTAATATTAAACAAATAAAAACAAATTTAAATTTAATAAGAGATGAAAAGAACAAACAAAATTATGGCAATAATAGCCATCTCATCAATGGTATTTGCGTCATGCAGCAGCAATGACGATACGAAACCTCAATCAATTCTTGAACGCGAATATTTTACCGTTCAAAATGCAACAGTGGAGCAGGGTGAACTCCCTCAGTCATCAACAGGAGACGCATTCCGCGGCGTTACTATAAACAGTACAGTATTGCCCGGCGGCTCGTCGTTCGTATCGCTGTATTCGGAAGAGCGACTTTCCGAAATCTACATAAGCGTGGACGGAGTTAAGGAATATTACCGTTTGCCTGTTAATGCAACTCATGCGACAACACAGGCGGCAGCAGTTGAAGAAACAAACCTTTCGAATGTTGTTATTCTGTTTAGCCAGAACCTCAGCAAGTCGTTTACCATACAATTAAGCGCACGCACTGAAGGCGGAGAAATAATGTCGCTTTATTCTAAACCTCTGGAATTTCTCGATGCAGGCACTGGCACATTGCAGGTAAGCCTGTCGTTTGACAACGACAAAGACGTTGACCTCTATGTGGTAGAACCCAACGGCAATGTGATATATTGGAACAACAGAGGAAGCAAAATAGTTGACGAAGAAACAGGAGAATCTTATATTGAATGGGGTTTGGATATAGACTCCAACGCGGAATGCTATATAGATGGCATCAACAACGAAAACATATATTATCCTGAGGCATATATACAGTCGGGCAAATATGAAGTATGGGTAAACATGTATAATAACTGCGATGAATCAATAGCAACCAACTGGGTAATCACAGCCACTAAGGAAGGAGCGCTTGTGCCGGTAACTTACGGTGAAAATCCCCAAAGCGGAATTTTTCCTGTAGGCGAGCCAAGCAACAGTATAGGCAGGTCACTGGAAGGAGCATTAAAGGTAATGGAATTTACGATGAACGGAACGTACAATCCACCTGCACCTGAATCAGCATTTGTATTGCACAACACGCATGGCGAGAAGGAAACAAAGAAACCTAAATCACAGAATTAAATAAGATGTACATATAAGGGGCTTCTAAAGGCTAAGAAACGAAGAGCGTAAGGTAAAGTTTTTAGTTTTTAGAAGTCTCTTTTTATATTATTTAATTTGATGTAAAAAGACTGTTCTGCGAAAATAATTCGGAAAAATGATTAATTAAGAATGAAAAGGCAAACTTTTAACTCTGAATAAAACAATCATAAATCGTGTATTAATTATAACAAAAATGAAATATTTACTCGTTTTTTTTGGTATTATCAGTTTGGCGTTGGGTATTGCAGGCATTTTTTTGCCTGTTCTGCCTACTACTCCTTTTTTGTTATTATCCACCGCTCTGTTTGCACGCAGTTCTCCACGATTATATAACATGCTGATAAATCATAAAATTTTAGGCAGTTACATACGCGGTTTTTTAAATGAAAAAGCCATTCCGCTGCGGATTAAAATTTTTTCAGTATCTGTAATGTGGCTGACCGTGCTGATCGCTGTTTTCAGTGTGGCAAAAGAAAAACTCTGGCTGCAATTACTGCTGTTTGCTGTTGCCATTGCCGTTACCTTACATATTCTGTCGTATAAAACAAAAATCATAAAACATGGAAAAGATACGAAAACATAAAAAAACATTTCTGTATGGCGGTTTGGGACTGCTGTTCGTTTCCTTTGCTGTGAAATGGCTGGGAGTTTCTATATATTGTTTCTGGATATTGTTTTGCATGGCAATCATATTGAAGGCATTGTTTTTAATATGCGCCTTTTCGTCAAAAGGATTCAAACCGGGTTTGTGGCTTTATCTTATTCTGGCAGGCGCAGTCATGATTTTAATATCAATGATTTTCAAAACAGCTGTCCCTGTTCCCGTATTGCATAAAATACTTTTTTACGGCGCTGTTTCTTTAAAAACAGCAGGCTTGCTGTTAATGATTTTCTATAGACAGAAGTAGCAAATCGAAAGTTTTGTTTCAAGTTTTAACAGCGGTTATTCACTGCACAATAATTCCATGTTTATATTGAGAATTTATTATGCGTATGCAGGTTTGCAAAATCTATTTTAATTTGAGTATTCAATAATTTGTAAGATAATCGGTGAAAAGGCGTTGTGCCGTATGCAGCAATAGCCGCGCGATGCTTTTGGGTAGGATAGCCTTTGTTTTGCTGCCAGTCGTATTGCGGATGGATTTTAGCTATTGCTTCCATAAATTCATCTCTGTGCGTTTTTGCCAAAATAGAAGCCGCCGCTATACTTTTGTATTTAGCATCTCCTTTTACTATTGTTTTATATGCAATATTGCCATATTGCTTGAACCTGTTTCCGTCCACAATTATAAAT
The DNA here is from genome assembly GCA_031276235.1 of Prevotellaceae bacterium. Lineage (GTDB taxonomy): Bacteria > Bacteroidota > Bacteroidia > Bacteroidales > UBA932 > JAIRKV01. Next base: position 2,597 of record JAISNL010000154.1, read on the forward strand.
TCAGGCTGTATTTTAAGCGCGTTCAGCGCTTTGTGCATAGCCAGAATAGACGCGTTAAGGATGTTTATTTTATCTATTTCTTCGTTTCCAACCGAAGCAACCGACCATGCTATTGCTTCGGTTTCAATAATTTTGCGAAATTCGTTTCGCTGTTTTTCGGAAAGTTGTTTGGAATCGTTAAGCAAAGGATGAGCAAAATTATCGGGCAAAATAACGGCGGCGGCAAATACGGGACCTGCCAAACATCCGCGTCCTGCTTCATCGCAGCCTGCTTCGGGCTGTATATTTCCATAAGATGATTTTAACATTTACTGTCTTGCAATTCTTATCGGGTGTTCACATTGATAGCATGTAATATGTTTTGAGCCGTAATAAATCAACTTCTCTTGAAATAATTCCATACCGGCGGCATTGGGCGCAAAAAAGATTTTGTCTATAAACCTGCCAATGGCTTGTGTTTCTATAAACATTTTGTCGCCTTCCAATTTTACTTTGTCATGATTGGCAAGCGTTTCAACTTTCACTATTCTGCACTCCTGTTCCTCTTTAAAGGCTATGTGTTTAATCAAATAACGCAAGTTTATCAACAAATCGCATACTATTTGATCTTTTATGTTGTGTTCCGTCTTTGCGTTATCAATATATTTTTTCAGAGCCTCAAATTCATCTCGCACCGCTTGCAGTTTTTCATTTATATCCTTTTTATAATTGTCGATTTTTTCCCGTATTTCATTCTGTTTGACTTCATTTATCTCTGAATAACTGCGAAAGAAAGTATAATCATCCTTATGTCCCAATGTGATAATCTGTTTTGTTTTAGGGTCGATATATACACATCGATACAGCGGATATTTATCTATTGTGGTTTTCTCTGCTTGAGTTACGGTCTTATCATCTTGTCCTTTTATCATACCTTTGGAAACTATTTGTGCAGGATTTTCCGCAAAGAAGTTCTTATTAAAAACCAAACTTACGCCCGTAGCCTCCTGTCCTTCCTCTTTGCCGTAAAGCCTGAATTGATTTAAACATTCGGAATCGAAAGTAAAACAGGCAATAAATGCTTGATAATCTCTGTCCGTTCCCTTATTTTCCAGACCAAGATAATCGAAAACAATCTCTCCTTCCGTCGGGTCGTTTGACGTTAAAATAGAATTCAACCGAAAAGGCGAAACTTTTCCTTCATCCTTCTTTTTTATTAACAGTGTTTCGGCTATATCTTTACGGGTGTAGTGAACAAAACCATTTCCCGTTTCTTCGTTATTTCGAACATGCAGTAACTGCATTATCTTAATAGAAAACAGGTATATTTCTTTGTAACAATTATATTCTTTGCTGTTTTTGTCAGTCTTTTTATCCTTGTTTAATGTTTGATAAAAATAATCGTCATAGTCTATATCCAACAACTTACTAATTATCCTGTCAATATTTTTATATTGGCTCATTGCATAGACTATGTTTATTTTAAAGTGTTTTTTATTGTTTTCTAATATGCGGATAACAGTATCAATATATTTGGCGTTTTCATTTTCACATAATGCTATAAGACGATAATATGTCTCTGCAAAATCCGGCTTCAATTCAATGGCTTTAGTGTAATCTTCTATTGCCTTGTCATAGTCGCCTTTCACACCATAAGCAATTCCCCGCATAAAATATGCGGCTGCATTATCCGACTTCAATTCAATGGCTTTATTGCAATCTTCTATTACCTTGTCATAGTCGCCTTTCTTTAAATAAGTAATTCCCCGATTGTAATATGC
>JAISNL010000048.1 GCA_031276235.1 Prevotellaceae bacterium
CTGTTTGCATCCTGCTCAAAGGATTGATATTTATGATTTCCTTTGTTTGCAATTTCATCTATTAAACTTGGAACAGCAACTTTTGACAAATATGCCCAGCCAAATGCCTGACTTTGCAAGTAATGCCCATATTCGTGCTGGAATAAACTGTTGTGAGGGTCGGCTTTAATGCCTTCCTGCCCTGTAATGAAACTTCCCAGTGTAAAAGCGCCCATCTTGTTAAATTTGGTTTCTATTACAGTTGCTCCGCCATAATAAGTAACACTGTTAACGCCAAATACAGTGTTTACTGTTACGCCAGCTGCATAGCCAAGTAAAGTTTGAGGAGCTTCCCATGTAAAGCGTGAAAGTATTTGTAATGGATTTCCCTTAAACCATCCCATATCTATTTTAAATCCGTTCTTTAAACCATTCAATGCTGATTTAAAAACATTTTCACCACTAAAAAGACCATTAAAAAACCCCCCTATTGCACCTAATATAGCGCCTAAAAATTCACCATCAGGGTCTACTATATTTACAGGATTATTCCCGCAATAAGCATAAGGGCTTAATGGGTAGTAATCTTCTGCACGTGGGTCTATTGCAAACCACCTGCCCAAAAAATCATCGTACATTCGGCTTCCGAAGTCCATGTAATTTATCTCGCCTGTGGTTTGCAGTTCTTTACCGCTAAAGAGGTAGCGGTTGGTTGAGGTCATTAAATTACTGTTTTCATGCCTCATACCAAATGGGTAGTAGTCGTTCTGTTCTTTTATGTTGCCTGCATTATCTACTATTACTCTTGTACTTCCCAAGTGGTCGGTAATATAATATGTGATTTCGTAGCCGCTGGTGGTTTTGCTTATGCGCCCGCCTGCAAAATTTGTACTTTCAAAGGTTCTTACTCTGTTTTCGGCTGTGTAAACAAATGACCCGATATAATCAAAACCTCTTGTATAGCGGGATACTAATTCGGAATATGACGGCGGCAAACTGTCACTTTCTACTCCAAGCTTTGTGCCATCTGCCAAATATGCGTATCTTGCCTTGTCTATATTCTCTTTTTTAATTACTTGCGGCAAGTCTATAAGATTGTATGTTACGTCAAATCCGCGCCTGCCGTCGTGGGTCATGCTGCCGTTGGCATCGTAGGTATATGCATCGGCGTCCACTCCTGTAAGGTTTACAAGCATATTTCCATTGTATCCGTAGGTCAAATCAGAGTCCAAATCTGTTGCGCCGTAGCGTTTCAGGGTAAGTATGTTGCCGTTGCGGTCGTAAGTTATTCCCTGCTCGGTAAAAGTATTGAGCGGAGCGGAGTTTGTGCCTTCATAGCGCAGGCTTCCAGTAAGTCGTTTGAGTTTGTCGTATGTGTAGGCGTAAGTGTTGGCTGCAAGGTTTTCGTGCTGCCATGTGAGTTCGGTTATATTGCCCGAATAACTTTTTGTTGCTTTTGTGGCGTCGTGGTATTTCAGTTGCAGGTCAAAAATATTGTCGTTTCCTGCCTTTGCCTGCTTGCGCGTGAGTTGCCCCTGTATGTTGTAAGTTTTGGTTTCTGTAACGGCATTGTCGCCAAAAATCTTTTTCACGGGTTGTCCGAGCTGGTCGTATTCGTAACTTACCGTTGCCGCAGAATTTGCATCGTCATTTATCGTTGTGGTTTCGGTCAGCATGCGCTCTCTATGGTCGTAAGTAAATACGGTAAGCCTTGTATCTGTTGTGTTTGCGTCTGTTTTATGGCTTTCGTGCTGGGCAAGTACGTTGCCTGCAAAATCGTATTTCACGCTGTAGCGACTTATGTATCCCAAGTGATTTTTCTCAACTGTCTGTATCAGTCGTCCGTACTTGTCGTAATAAAATGCGCGTTCCACAAAACCGCCGTTTATGGTCAGAATTTTCACAGTTTCGTAGGCTTTCATGTTTTTTGTGTTGGCGAGGTCTGCATCGCTCTGTTGGCAAACTCCCGCTACAGGAGCAAAAGCAAGGCTCGAAGGAGTTTGCCACAACGCAGTCTCCGTGCCTCCGGGTGTGCCCTCAAATAAAGTGAATATCGGACTGCACAATGATGTCAGACAGGTTGCTATACTCATGTATTCATTAGGAATATCATAATATTTTATATAGGAATGATTAGGGTCGGTATATCGAAGATAAATATCTTTTATCCTGACAGTTCCTGTATCTACTCTTGAATCATTCCCGTAAGTATATAAATGTAATGTGTCGCAATCGGGACAAGAAGTCGGCAGAATAACAGGCAGCGGCAGAATAACAGGTGGAGGCACTGTATCTGATGGCTCGTTTATTATTTTTCCTGCAATACCTATTGTCGCTACATTTTCATCGATATAACCTTCATTATTATAATCCGATTCTGTTATAATATCTCCAATGGGGCTTCTATATTTGCTGTTTTCCCTAATATATATGCCGTCGGGAATGTCTCTGCGCACATAATATTTTTTCCCCGAATATCGGGCGCTACTTATTAAATGTACGGTAGTGAAATAAGTATATCCAAAAGGACGGTAAATATTATTTGCCGCTACCAGAGACATGTAATCGTTCTTAAATCCTGCTTCATAGTATTTTGCCTGAATCTGTGCGCGGGTTAATGTTCCTGTTACAAGGCTTTTGTCGGTGAGATTGTTTACATCGTCATATACATTGTAAATCCACTGATTGGAGGTTCGCATTACGCCGTCCTGAAACATTACTAACCGCCCGCCCTTGTCGTAAACCATGTATTCGGCTTCCTTGCCGGGCAGCCGGCGTTCAATCACATTGCCACGTCCATCATATTTATATGTATAGCAGTATTTTTTTGCAAGGTCGGATGTCGCAGTGTAAGTATTGCCTGCCGCAAGCAGCGCCGAACCTTCGGGACTTACAGTCCATCGCAGCTGCCCTTTTACATCGTAAGCATAATAAGTATCAACGTTTTGGTTGCTGTTGTCTTTTGCGCGGGTAAGTACGGTATTACCCGATTTGTCGGTATATGTGGTTACCTTTATTCCGTCCTCGTCTGTTACCGAATTTCTGTACAGGCTGCCTGCGACATAATATCCGGCAACGGCAAGCGAACCGTTGGCAGTATTCACATTCAATATAAGCACTTCGTTTGCCGCGTTTGTTTCATAAGAATATCCTGTATATTTGTTTTGTGAACGGTAAATATTGCCGACACTGTATTTTTTAGACACTGGCTTTGCAGGCTCATATATTTTTTCTACGTAAGCATAATTGGCATCCTGCGCATTGAATTTGTTTGTATAAAAAGTTTTTTGTTTATTCAAAACATCACTTTCTTTGTAAGCGCTTGAGCTTGACGACGCATAAGGCAGATAGGTTTTGGCATCGCTACGCCGCATATTGTCGTAAACAACAGGCTGAATAATATTTTTGTTGTTTGGCGAAGCTTTTACCTGTATTATCTGCTCTGGAGCGCCTAAGGCATCATAATATGTGATATTGCGATTGTACTGATTTGTATCGGCAGATTTATACGTTGTTTTTATTATCCAGTTTGTTCCTGTGGTAATATCGCTTATTATGGGATCGGGAACACATATTTCCTGATATACATTTACATAGCCTCCGTTTGCTCCGTTTATTCTTAATGTCCTTGTACCTGTTTCATTTTTTGATATACGCAATGTTAATGTTGAAGAACTGACTGAACTGATATTCAAACGTATTACAGTAATACAGTCATCATAGCCGACTTTCTGTATTTGTTCATTATATAATTCTATCAAATGATCCGCTACATGAATCTTTTGAGGATCTATCAATATGGGAATATTGTATTCGGCTTCATTGCAACTGCTTGCATTTATATCAATTCCCTGTATTGTTATGTCATAAAATGTTACCTGACCCTGTGCAAACATGTTTCCGCAAAATAAAACTGATAAAATCAATGTTGTTAATATTTTTTTCATGGCTTTTGGTATTAATTGTTATCGGTTGAATAATTGTATCGTATTTCAGGCTCGCCGGCTGTGTTTATCACCTTTTCCAGCTTGCCGTGCTTATTGTAAGTGTAACTTACAGACCGTCCGGTAGAATCTTTTATCTTAATCAATCCTATAAGAGGCTTGTAGTCGAATGTGGTTACCTCTGCCTGCTGAATATTGCGCAGCGAGTTTTCGGCTGCAGTTGGCAGATTGCCGCTCAATGGCGTTGTCTGTATGCCTGACAGTCCGCTTATGCCTTTTACCTGATTGAAACTGCAATTGTTTATTTCGGCTATTTTGTACAGTCCATTGTAACCGTAAATATAACTTGTTTTCAATCCGTTGGCATCTTCCTGTTCAAGCAGATTTCCGTAATTGTCATAAACATTATATTTGGCATCTGTTATCCATGTTCCCGTTTCGCTGTCGTAAGTATCAACCTGCTGCAAACGTATCATGGCTGGCTTGCTCGACACCGGATTAAAATATGTGTAACGCCTGCCTCCAATCAATGTTTTTACTCCGTTTTCCACAACAAATACTTCTTCACGCAAAGGCAAATTTATTACATTGTGTTTTGCCATAAGGTCTATTATCCGCGTTCCGTTGGGGTTTGTTGCCGTGTCGGTTACATATTTGTATTCAACAATTTGGGTTAAGCCCTTGCTGTCGGTTGTTGTTTGGCTTGCAACCTGTCCATGCGAATTGTAAGTGCAGGAACTTGTTTTGCTTATATCAACTCCGTTAACATGTTGCGTCTGCGTTGTCGATTGCAAATTGTATTTGCCTGTATATACGGGCATGTGTCCCAATGCACGCACGTAATAATGAGGAAGATAAGTTTGTGAATTTGTGTATTCATTGTAATAATCATTGGTTTCTGTATATGTAAGTGGTGTTGTCGTATTAGAAAATACATCGGTACGCAACAATCTGCCTCGCATAAATTGCTTTGATGAAACAGGAGCAACTATGTTGTTAAGAGTGGTATGCGTATAATTGGAATTATTTACAGACCATGTTTTATATCCGTTATGGTAAGTTTTTTCAGGTACGGAAATATAAGTAACAGTATCCATATATCCGGGCATTGTGCTGTTTGTAAAACTGTATCGTATATGGCTTCCATCATTTTGTATTTCTCTAACCATAGCATATTCTATATGTATATTGTTAAATTCTGTAAGATCAGATGAGCGAAACTGCATATTGTTATCGTTTCTATCTGTTCCTGTAAGATTTGCAGAATATTTTATGTAATATCGCGGCATATTCAACAATATTCCCGAATTTGTATCATCATTGTTTTTATAGACATAATTTTTTGTTAATAAAAGAGAACTGTTGTTATTATTGCTATAATTACTTATTGTTTTTACTCTTAATCCACCGCAAGTACTTTGTTCATTTACAATTTTAGGAATAAAATTATTTGTTGACAAGCGTTTAACTGCTTTACTATAATCATGGCGTTCATATTCAAAAGTGTAACGTCCGCCTGCAGGATATGTGATTTGGCTTAACATGCCACATTTGGCATATTGTGGATTATGGTTTCTGTAATAGTTTGATGTAAGTGTTTCATCCAAAGCGGTATTTAAATATGATATGGCAAGAAACTCTCGGTTTGTTCTGTTATCATTATTATAACCATTGTAATATCCCCAATGGTCAACACTGAAAGTGCCGTTTGCAGGATAAGGATGCTCGGAATTGTTCCAATAATGATAAGCCATTGTATATGTACCATCTCCCTGTATTGTTATATCTTTCAAATAACTTGTACGCGCTCCGTTTGTATTTTGCATGTAGGTAAGATTACATTCTTTTAGCTTTGTTGTTGTATTATTCATCTTATTATATACGATAATGCTTGAAAGCAATACGCTTTCGTCATTTATTTCTTTCAATGATGCTGTGTTAAGCGCGCCAATATACTGGTCTTTATTTCCCGTTGCCGGTGTGTAATGATTAAATTTTATTTCGGCAACAGCTGTATTACTTACATCATTTACAGTGATTGTTTTAAGTACCGACATGTGATATTCATCTTCGCTAAAAAAATGTTCCCTGTCATTTATTACTTTGTTAATATTCTGACTTTCAATATAAAGGTCACTATTGTAACGGTCATAACCATATACGTGAGAATAATAAGTACCAGTAGAATAAAATCCTGCAGGAGTGCAGCTTATTATTTTCTTACGTTCATAATCAAAAGTAACTGTTCGTCCATTTGGTGCAATTATTTTTGTTAAATTCCATGTAGATGATAGTGTGTACTTGTCATCCAAATCAGCACAATATATGTAGGTGAATTTATAATATGACACACTGGGAGATAGTTTATCGCAATTGAAAATATATTTATAACCATCAGAAGTACATATATTGATAGACAATAATCTATTGCATACAGAATGATAAACATTTGTTTCAATTTCTATTTTGAAATTCTTACTGTCAATATTAGTATTGTAAATATGTATAGAGTCGTTAAACCCTAAATGAAACGTTCCAGAATATCCCATAAAGTTAAAGTGAAATATATCCGGCTCTGCATCATACAAATATTCATTAACAGGTTTTGGAGCATATCTTACATTGCCGTTTGGACTATATACAATTGTAGGCGAAAGATAGTCTGGGCTTCTTTCTGTGCATCTAAAATCACCAAAGCCAAAAACTCTGAATAATTTATTCAGTAAAGTAGATGTAGATTCATTAGCATTGCGTTTATGCAATTTATAAAATCCATAAACATTATCATATTCTGCTCCATCTGCACGAGAAACACAACCTTCATCCGGTATACCTCGAATTTCTCTTGTTATCATACCACCCACATTTACTCCCCAGCCGGGTCCCATTATTCCGCCGCGCACGTTGGCTACGCATCCGCTTGAGGAATAAGCAAAATTTACAGGAATCTCAAAGTCGGCATCCTTGTAAGTGTAAAAAGGTATTGCCAACTGCATAGTTCCCGTGTACAGATTGGGCGAAATTACTACGTTTTCGCCAAATGTCCATGGTTTGGGCTGTGCTAAAACATTGCCGCCAAACACAATAATACTCAATAATAGCGTTAATTTTTTAATGTTTCTGTTCATAATATTAAATTTTAATATTGATTATTTATGTAATTCAACCGTTAAAAAAATGGTTTAAAGATATGCACAAAATTAATTTGTTTTTTGAAAAAATCATTAAAATTTAAATAATTTTTTTTCAACAATATTTGAATATAGATTAAAATATTGAAATGCAATATTTTAATGCTTACAGCCTTTATGCATATTTGTTTATAAAAATGTTAAAAAACGGTATTTTTTAATGTTTTGATACACATTTTACTTTATTTCAATATTGATTTTGAAATTAAATACGTTTGATTTATTATCCTGTACAACAGATGTTAATGTGAGTTTTTTTATAAATTCTTCTTTTTCGAGACAGGTTATGTATTCTGATATGCTTTCGTAATCGTGCGTAAATCCGCTTATATAAATTCTGTTTTCGTTCAATTTGGGTTCTTTACCCTGTTCAAAAGGTTTTGCCAGCGGTTGTATTGCCAACTCTGCAAGAGTAATCTGTTCAGGCGTTACAATGGCAATTCTGTCATATACGAATGCAATTTTCACAGGTAAACTTTTACCGTATCCAGCTATTGCCTGCTGTTTTTGTTGGCTTATACTGCTAATTTTTCCGTGCTGTTTCTGCAAAATCAATAATTTTGTATTGTTTTCGGCGTACAAATCCGCTACGTTTTGCGAAATAAAGGTATTGGCGGCAAGTACCAGCAATATGAATATCAAAACGGGCAGTTTGATTTTATGAAAAAGCATTAGAGCCAGACGCGAGCTATACAATGTCGGTTTAATAATATTGCGTATAGAAAAACTTTCCTGTGTTATTTGTTTTATTCTGTTTGTTATTGTCTGTTCGTCAGCATCGTTGCTCAAACATTCTATTCCTGTAATTTTGTTTTGTCCTTTTTCAATTTTTTTCAAAAATTGTTCAACCTGTTCCGTTCTCACAAATGATATGCGTCCCTTATTGTCAAAATTCCATAAAAATTTATCTTTATCACCTGTAACACGCAAAATAATATCTTTGTTTGTATCGCAGTTTTTGGTAATAATGCCGTATCCTTTCATGAAAACTGCAACAGGTATCTGTTCTTTTGATGTTTCAACGGATGTAATGTCAAAATCTTCGTGTCTCGATACAAATTTGCCATTCTTATATTTTATCAGACAAACCGATATATTATCGGCGTCATGAAGCGTAACAAGCAGAACATGTATTTGATTCAATATTTTTTGAACAATCCTCATTTAATGTATGATAGTAGGTTTTATAAACACATTCAGTTTGCGATCTACCTTATTGTTTTTTGTTTTGCCGAACAGCCATTTTATTATCGGAATACGCGCCAAAAAAGGAATGCCTTTGGATGATTTTTCTTTTGTGTTTTTGTCGATTCCTCCAAGTAAAACCATATCTTCGTTTTGTACTGTAATTTGCGATTTAAAACTGCGTGTAATTGAGCCGGGCGGAGCGCTTTCTTCTTCGCGTTCGGTAAATTCGCTTTGTTCTATTTCTATTTCAAGCGTAATTTTTTCATCAAGGCTTACATAAGGCGTTATTTTTATGCTTAAATTGGCTTCAATATTCTTCCATGAATAAAATTCTGACTGAATAGGATTCTGCGTACCGAAATAATTGTTGGTTACTTCCTTATAATATCTTGTTTCGCCGCTTTTCAGCGATGCTTCGTGTCCGTTCAGGGTTGACAATCGCGGTGTAGATAACAGTTCAACAGTTCCGTTTTCTTCCAAAAGTTTTAAATCCATATAAAAGTTGGGAGTTACTTTTCCCAGATTTACAGACCCGAATCCATTGAAACGGGTTATCAGTTTGTTTACCGATGATGCGCCCAGCGCCATGTCAATACCCGGACTTAGAGTTCCAGACGTTGTTGCCGCCGACTTGCCTATTCCCATTCCTATTCCTGCTTCTTTTATGTCGGATTTCATTACGTCTGCTATTATTATTTCTATGGTAATCAGCGGTACAGGTTTGTCGATAGATTTCAAAAACGATTCCACACGGTATATTGCACGCCTGTCGCCGCTTGCTATAAGGCTGTTCATGTCGGGAAATGTTTTTATCTGTAAGCCCGATTTTATATTTGCAGGAATAATATCTTCAATTTTTGATACGGAGCGAAATGTTAATGGGATGTTTTTAACTGCTGTAACATTTCTGGCGTCCTGCGCAACGCCGGATGATCCAAAAAAATATATTCCGTTTTCTTCGTAATATGAATATTGAGTTCCCGATAATATAACGGAAAGTAGCGTTTCAAAATCAACATTATTTACATAAATTCCTGTTTGTCCATCTACTGGCGTTATAAAAAAATGATTCAGCGACATTTTATTACAAAGTTCTGTAATAATATCCTGAATATTGCCCTGTCCTATGTGAGCCGTCACCATTCCCAACGAATCAACGGAAAGCTGGTCGGCTTGGAAATTTGTTCTGAATCTGTATGGAGTCGGCGTTCTGCCGCTGTTGTCGTTTGCAGATGCAACAGTATTTGGTGTGAACGTCCAAACTCCTTTTGAATCTTTATTAACCAGCAAACCATTTACCGAGGCTAATGTTTGCAAGGCATCCTCAACAGGCATTGAGTTTGCATATCCGTAAATCGGATGATTATACATGTTTTGAGGAATTATTATGTTTATATTTGCTTTTTCTGCAATTTTTTTCGACATGTTTATGAGTTTTTCGCCGTTCAGGTCGAAACTCAGCGTTTGGCTGTCGATGTTGTATTCTATTATATTTTTAGGCGTTGCGGGTATCGGCGGTTTCACAGGAGAAATAGATACTATATTGCCTGTGGTATTTATTTCCAGATTATATTCGCTGCATAGAAATTCTATTAAATCGGCAACTTTTAATCGGGCAAAGTTGCAATTAACAATAATGTTTTCAGCTCCTTTGACATTAAGATTTACTCCGCTTATAGCAGCTACATTCCGCAGCAAATCCGTAAGTGTTGATTTTCCTACGGAAATATCAATTTCCTTATTGAATGATGAGTCAATTTGCATTACATGGCGCAATTTTTGCGAAGTTGTATTTTGCAATGTATCCTGCGCCGCAAGCGATATTGATATAAATGTCAGTAACAGTAACAGTAATTTTATATTTTTCATAGCATATTTATTTTTTAATTTCGTAACAGTGGTATAAGTTCTTCAAGCGATGTTTCTCCGTTTTTCAGCATTTCAAGTCCTGCGTCTTTCAGCGAGATAATGCCTCGTTCTTTTAACAGTGGTTCTATATCCGATTCTGTATTCCGAATGGCAACAGACAATTCTTCGTCAATTGGAATTACTTCGTATATTGCCCGCCGTCCGCTATATCCCGTATAAAAGCATTTATCGCAGCCTGTTGCTTCGTAATGATAAAGTATATCGCCATTTCCCAATAATTCTTTTATATCTTTACTTATTATCTCTTTTCTTTGTTTGCAATGTGGACACAGCAATCTTATTAAGCGTTGCGAAAGACACATTATCAAAGTATTTGCTATTAGATAAGGATGCACGCCCATGTCAATCAGGCGAGTAACGCTTCCCCATGCGCTGTTTGTGTGAATGGTTGAAAATATGAGATGTCCCGTCAGCGAACTCCTGATTGCTATCTGCGCCGTTTCGGTATCGCGAATTTCACCCAGCATTATAATATCGGGATCCTGGCGTAAAAATGTTCGCAAAGCATTTGCAAAAGTAAGTCCTATTTCATCTTTGAGTTGTACCTGATTTACACCTGCAAGCGTATATTCAACAGGATCTTCTATCGTAAGAATATTTCCTGATTCTTTGTTCAATCTTCGTAATGTTGCGTACAGTGTTGTACTTTTCCCTGATCCTGTGGGTCCGCATATCAGTACCATTCCATGAGGTTTTTCTATGGCTTTACAGTAATCGTTGAACTGGCTTTCGCTGAAACCGAGATTGGAAAGTTCAAGCAATTCTACATGTCTGGTCAATAATCGCATAACGATTTTTTCTCCATAAATCGTTGGAAGCGAAGATACGCGTACATCAAACTTTTTACCGTTGCGATTGTACAGAATACGACCATCTTGAGGAAGACGGCGTTCGGAAATATCAAGTCCTGCAAGAATTTTGATTTGATTTACAAGCGACGCATAATTAATCTTTTCGATAACATACCGTTCAAGTAATTTTCCATCAATACGCAATCTTATACGGCATCTTTCTTCGTAACATTCTATGTGAATATCGCTTGCATAATTATCAAATGCTTCTTCTATCAATCCCATTAAAAAACCCTGCCCGCTGCCTATTTCATTAATAGAAAGAGAAACATTGCCTTTTTCGCGTGAATCGGTGCGGTAATATTGTCTTAATAATTTTTGTATCTGTTCATCGTCAACAATGGTAACATTTATTTTGATATTATACAATACATCAATTTCCTGACAAATATAATCGTATTGTTTGCCTTCCTTACCGTAACATAATAAAACATTATTATCAGTATCATAAGGAACTAACAAATATTCCCAAGCCTGAGCCGATGTAAATTTCTGTATAAGTTCAACCGCTATATGTTGTTTTACTGAAATCATATTAAAATATTAATCATTATAAACAAAAAAAATGTACAACCCGATATTCCGACAAGCGGAACAGTTCTTTTTTTATGCCATACAACATAAATTATCAACCACCAAGCCAATGCCGCCAAACATGAGCCGATTAAAAAATATACAAAATGGCGAAATTCAAATATGGGAGTCAATACAAGAAAAAACAGAACATCGCCAAGACCTGCATAATGTTTGATTGTAGCGATTTTTCGGCTTTTGATATATACATACAGCAGTACGCCCAAAAACATGTATATTAATACGGCAAAATTAAAAATAAAATTTATGCCCGCAGTGCGTAATCCATATAAAACTGTCGCTGTTATTATATTGCAAACAGCCAATATTACCAGCCATGCCAGAGTTACTCTTCTAAGGCAAAAATCGCTTATTATCATTGGCAAAACAGGAATGATTAACAATAACAATATGTAGTTTGAAACAGGCATAAACAAAATCAGTCTTTCACTTTTTCCACAAGTTTTTTGTCATGGTCAATTTCCCAAACATTAAAAATTCCATCGCCGTCAAAATCAACAACGGCGGTTGCTGTTGCCTTGAAGCCCTGTTCCGATGCTTCCGCAATTTCTATGAGATAATTTGCATTGCCTCCATCCGATACCAGCGGCTGCTGCTCAAATCCGATTTCTTCCAGTGATGAAGAATAACGGGAATAAGTATAAAAATGATTTTTTTCCAGCGTGTGCAAATATGCCAACTGCTGTTGCGCTTCGGTACTTTTGGCTCGCGAAATTAAAGGCATAAGATTGGGTAATGCTACCAGTATTAAAATACCGATAATCACCAAAACTATCAATAATTCCGAAAGCGAATATGCTTTTATTTTATTTTTCATAATATTTTTTATTAAAATGAACTTGCAAATATATATTTAAGTTTCAATTTCACAAAGTAACACAAAATTTCTTAATTGAAATTACATTTAAAAATTCCTATCCCATTATTCCGCCGAGTTTGAACATAGGCAAGTACATTGAAATAAGTATTATGGCTACCATAGCGCCTACAAAAACAATCAGCGCAGGCTCAAGAATATCTCCCAATTTTTTCAACAAATATTCAAGGTTTTTTGTTAATTCTTCGGCTTGCCTGTTCAACATCTGTGGAAGACGGTTGGTTTCTTCACCCACGCGTAACAGCGCAGTTAATTTCTTATCGTAAAGTTTGTCATATTTTTCGAGGTTTGCAGTAAACATTTCACCATGCTGCAATGCATTGGCAATTGATTTGAACGAACGCTGGTAAGGATAGAATGTAATTATATCGGCAAGCATTTGCAGACTGTGCAGCAAAGGCACTCCCGATGAAATAAGCAGGTACAGTAATTTACAGAAATGAGCCTGCGTATTGCGTTTCATTATTGTTCCGGCGACAGGTATTTTCAGCAAAACGGTTGACATTATGCTGCGAACTTTTTCTGTGTCTTTGTAAATATAAAGCGGAATTGCAACGCTTGCCGCTATTAGCATGAAAACAGCAATATAGTTGGGAAATGATTTTGATGCCGATATTATCCATTTGGTTAGCGAAGGCAATTCTCCGCCCAGTCGAATGTAAACCTGCTCGAACATCGGCACTATGAACGACAGCATAAAAATCACAACAGTAACAGCCGTTGCAAAAATAATCAAAGGATACCTGATTGCCGAGAGTATCAGGCGGCGCTGATGAATTTTTTTATGGTAATAATCGCTTAAAAAACCGAATGCATCATTCAAACGCCCTGTCTGTTCGCCTATTCGTATTACGCCGCTGTCGAGTTTTGAAAATTTTCCGCAATTTTCTACTGCCTGCCACAGCGAATAGCCGCTGATGACGCGATTGTAGAGTTCCTGTAAAATGATTTTTATTTTGCGGTCATTTTCGCTTGATATGAGCAATTCAAACGAATGTGAAAAATCCAATCCCGAAGACAGCAGTGAATTTAATTCGGAAAATAAAATCTCTTTTTTACTGTCTTTTACAGGATGTTCCGTCAGTTTTCCTAAAATATCCGATATATTGTTTCGCTGGTTAGTCATTTTAATGTCGTTTTTTGTGTTTTTGCGATTAAAATAAATATTTGTACAAAATTAATAATTTAACTGTTATCTCATTTATAAATATAATCTTTCTCTTTTTCGTCCATTGCAAGGTGAAATATTTTTTCGGCTGGAACAGGCACAGCAAATTTCCAGCATACGCTTGCAGTGTCTTTATATGGAATATCAATTGCAACGGTATCCGAAATATAAAGTAAATCACTTTTTATCAACCGTAATGCAGATATATTTTGTAAAACGGTATCGCTTATGCCTGCAAAGCTGATTATCAACAGAGAATTTTCTCTGTACAGAGATGAACGATAATTGCTGTTGGCATAAAAGGTTAAATTGGCATCATCATCTGCAATCACACTGTCAGAATTGCTTATGATATTTTCCAAATGGAAATAAGCATCATAAACATCCATATTGTCTGCTATTTGAATTTGTTTACCTAATGTGACGCGATGAACAAGGTGAAAGCCTTCCATTATGCTTAGCATTATTATTCCTGCTATTATCATTACAACAAGTAATTCTACAAGAGTAAACGCTTTTATATGCGGATTTGCACTGTTATTCATTTTTTATTTCTACAATATGACGTACAACAATGTGCTTTTTTATTTTGTCAATTTGGGCATTGATAATAATCATTTGCAATTCCTGATAATGTTTGTATTGAGATATTTCTGCCGATAATTTTCCGCCCTGAAAATATTTCTCATAATTTCCGTTTTGATGTTTTCCATCTGCCAGTTCGGAAAAAAATAATGATATTTGGTAATCGGCATCTACAAGCAAATATGCATCATCAGCCGAAATTGTAATTCTTACAACCGTATCAAGGCTTATAAGAAAAACAACCATGAAAATCAACGCGGCAACGATTGCCTGAATAATAGTTTCTGCACGAAATGTTATTTTGTCCATTTTATTATTTTGCGTTTTTGTGAACTTTTGAACCATAAAGGATATGCCGTTTCGCGGTTTTCGAGTATTGTTACATCGTATATCATATCGTTGTAATATCCTTGAGGAGAATAAAAAACAGCACGAGCAACGTATGCGCATCCCGACACTATTCCCTGTATTTGAGCCGCTCCGCGTATATATAACAGCCCCCGCACTTTTGCTAAACGCGACTGAATATAATTTGCTTTGCGAGTATCAATTTTATCAACCGAATTGTTTATAATCACGTATCCGTTGATTTGTGCATTGTCGCCGATTTTTATATATTTTTCGCAAAAAATACCCGATGGATAATTCATTTTTACATTTTCGCCAATAATAACCGTATCTCGCGAAAATATCTGCAACGAGCCTTCAAAATTTTTGTTAATATTTATTTTATTTGCAACAATAATAATGTCTTTTAATTTGCTGTCGGAAGAAATTGTAATTTCATCGCCGGCAAGAACAATTTTTCCGTTGAGCGAATAAAATTCCGTTTCGCTGTTTGTAGCCGACAAATATTTAATTTCATTATTGTAAAAATCCACGTGAATACTGCTGTCGCTAATAACGAAATCTTCAGTATCTTGAAACGAAAAAAGATTATCGATGTACTTTTTTATATTACTGTCGGGATTTGGAAGTTCTTTGCTTGTTGTAATTTTTGAATTTTCGATTTTTTTGCCTCTGAAAAATACCGATTTTATTTGACCGTAAATAATACCTTTTGTCGGCATCGCAACCCGTCCTTCCAAATCAGTTTTGCCTGTAAGAGTCAGTGTTGATTTGTTTTCGGGATAATAAAAATTTATATCGTTAGAGTACGCGCTGTCAAATCCCATAATGCAGGTTTGATGAGCTTTCCTGTTTGCCGAACTTACCGAAACCAGTTCATATAATCCCCACTGCTGGCGTTCTACAAGCATTTGCGATGATTCTATCGAATCGTATAACTGCACAAAAACAGAATCCTGATATTCTTCTATAATTGAAGGATAATTGGTATAAAGCGCAAGCGTCGATTTAATGTCGGCTTGCTGCTGTCGCACGAAATTTTGTTTTGAAAAGTGTAAAAAATCAATCTCCCACAGTAATAAAACGCCCAACACCATAAGCAGCATCACTGTTGATACAACAATAGCCAAAGGCAAGGAGTTTGCTTTAAATTGATATTTCATGTCGGATATGTTCTACTTTTCGATATAAATGCTGTATTTATTATTTTCCTTTTCAAAAAACAGAGAGTCGGCAGTTACTTTTACCAGTTTTAATCCATCTATATTGCCGTTGTGCTTGATTATATGCTGAACTCCGTTTATTTTTACCAAATATGATATGACGCCGCTGTCTTTTTCTTTTACGTAACCAATATATTGTAGCGCAATATTGTCGAGATGCCGTATGATTTCTTGTTTCTGCTGTGATAACGCCAATTTGCCCGACGGCTGTTTTTGCTGTTTCCTGCCCGTATTTTTTTTAAGAAAAGGGTCTGTATAATTCAGATATAATGTATCATGCTGTTTGTGCGATGTGTTTTCGGATATTTGTCGTATGTCGGTTGCCACGATATTATTGTCTGCGGCAAAAAATATTTTTTTTACAATAATTCCCCAGATTATTACAGCTAAAATTATTAACAGATATGTAGTATATTTTGATTTCATTTTCTGCAAATTAATCGGCAATCGTCAAATCGTAAATTTGTTTTTTCGACGAATAATTAAAATTTTGCGCCTGCACGCACCACTGATAAACACCTTCGGAAAGATTTAAGGAATGGCTGTAAATTGATGTTGGCACGGAATCAATCACGGAAATTTCAGCATCCTCCACAATCTGCAAAGCATTATCAAACGAAGGCGTAGCTAATGTAAGTCGATATTTCGTAGCGCCGTCTAATGCGTTCCACGAAAACACAACATTTCCGCTTTTTAAACTCGCTCCACTGTACGGCGCGATAATCTCAACCGTATATCTTTCTATTTTTTTCTCAAAAATATCATCACACGATATAAAAGCAGCGATAACGACAAGTAATAATAATTTTTTCATTGTTCCTGTATTTGTTGAATTATAATATTTGCTTTAAGTTTGACTCTGTTTGTTTGTCTGTTTTGTTCCGACTGAAAATGAACGGAAACTATCTTGCACATGTTAGCCGTTTCAAGATTATTTATTGCCTTAACGATAGAAATATAGTCGGAATAAACTGTTATTTGCGCTGTATGCACAAAAAGCCCGTTGCCCAAATCAATTTTCGACGGAATAAATTTATCTATTATGATATCACCGGCATCCAATTTGTCGCTGTTGTTGATATAATTCAATATTAATCCGTTGCTTATATAATCCTGCGACATTACCTGTTCGGGAGTTTTTGCGTCAGCATTAGTCATTGTTGCTTCCAAATTCTCAATCTCGGCTAAAGTTTTATGATATTCAGTATATGTATTTAAAGTTTTGTTCAATGCCAGTAAATATACCATCATAGGTAATATTATCAGCAACGCGATAAGATAAACTATTCCTTTATATTTTGTCAATTCTTCATTCATTTATAACATTGATTTTACGAATATATTTTAATTTTTCACAATGCCACTGTTCAACAAAAACCGCAACATTGTCAGCATTTGCAACCACTGCGTACAGAAATATCGAATATAGCATGTAAACATATTTTTTCATCAGCGCAAAGTTATAAATTTATTATGTAATTACGACCTTTTTATTGCAACCGATTTGATTTTTATCCTGCATGGATATGATTTAAAAACTTTTGACAGGGTACAAATAAATTTGCGTCTGTATGCAACCATCGCTTACTAACGTATGTAGTCCCTCCTTACCAATCAAATTCATTCGGCATTAATGACGAAAAAGAGATTGTAAATTGTTTGCTGAATAAAATTGAAAATATTTTGCTCAATGGCACGCAATTAATATTATATAATCTCTACAAATTAATTACACAAATAGTTTTAAGGGTTGGATTTGGTTTAAGCATTTTGGAAAACAACCTCCAGAATTTTCCAATTCGTTCATACATAGTTGAAATATATTGATTGTGTGTGATACTTTTTCGCATATATCACCAGATTCGCTCATCAGGGTTTAAATCAGGCGAATAAGGAGGAAGATAGCGTATTTCCAAGTTGCGCTGTATATCCAAAAATCCTTTCAGTTTTTTTGCGTGATGAAAGCGAACATTATCTACATACATGATTATCTTACTTTTATCTCTATATATAGCAAGTACCTTCTTCAAATGCTTTTTGAATGTTAAATAAGTTCCCTTTTTATCAAAGTTAACAGTCAACTGCCCTGTAATCGGATTCACGCTGCCAAATCCTGTAACTCGTTCTTTTTGTTTTTGTTTACAGGCGATTTGTGGCTGTTCACCAACCGGCGACCAAGTATAAGAAAGCGTGGCAGTATTGCTCATAGAGAATTCGTCCTGAAATAAAATAACTGTGTCATTGCTGTTTACGCATTGGTCTAAAGTTTTTTTATATCTGTTTTGGCTTGTTCACGCAGTTGTTCATTCCGCTCGGGGAAAAATCCACGCGCCTTCTGATAACTGAACCCAAGTGAGTGCATTATCCGATAAACGTTGGCTAACATGTATTCAACCTCATGATGTTTTGATATAAAGTCCTTAACCAAAGCAGCCGACCACTTCGCTGTATTGTAACCATGTTGTTCTGGACAATCCAACAATACGGATTGCAACTCATATAGTTGATTTTCCGTCAGTTTACGAGGACGACCGCTACGGG
>JAISNL010000167.1 GCA_031276235.1 Prevotellaceae bacterium
TGCACAGTTCTTCATTTTCGATATTGGAAACATCAATAGATTTGTCAGCAAAAAATTATTATTTAATGGATTGGGATGATAAAAAAACAATTGATATTGTAAATTGAATCATAAAAAAACACTTATCAGTAAATCATTTATACTGTTAAGTGTAAAGTACGCATGAGGCTGTCTCAAAAGCGAGGCAGCCTCATCTGTCATGTACTTATAACAAATATGCTAACAGAATAATGTCTCGCTTCGCTCGACTGTATTCTGTTTTAACTACGCTTTAATTGAGATTCTTTTTTATCTAATTTTTCCATATCATCAATCATTTGTATAATTCGCAGAATTTCGGCAACGCTCCATGCCTGCGAAATAGAACCTTCGGCTGCATGTGGCGGATTGCCATCGTAAAGTTCGCAGATTGATGCAATTCCGTAAGTTGTCATATCTTCTTCAAAAGCTTTAATAATTTTTTTTGCAGTAGCAATAAAACTTTTCCCGTGAAGTTTAAAATTCCCTTCTACGTAATGTCCGAGCAGCCATGGCATTGCCGTTCCCTGATGATGAGCAAGGTCGCGTTCTGTCTGATTGCCTTCATATCTGCCTTTATACAGAGGATTTTTTGGCGATAATGTGCGTATGCCTTTGACAGTAAGCAGTTCGTGTTTCACAGATTTCAAAATCTTTTCTTTCACTTCATCGTTCACAGGACTGTATTGCAGCGATGTGGCAAAAATTTGGTTTGGACGCATGAAAATATTTTGTCCCTTTTTATCAACATAATCTGCAAGATGCTGGCACTGTTCGCACCAAAATACGGAATAAAAATTATCTTCAACAAGTTTTGCCGCAGACATCCATCGTTTGACAAAAGTTTTACTGTTATTTTCTTGAGCAAGTTCTATTGCAAAACAAATCGCATTATACCACAGAGCATTTATTTCAACGGCATATCCTGCGCGTTGCGTAACGGGTTTTCCTGCGACAATGGCATCCATCCATGTAAGAGCTTTTCCTGTTTCTTCCTGCCACATCAGTCCATTGTCGTGAATTTGCACGTTAGGTTTGCCTTTAAGATAGGCATCAAGTATTTCGATTATTTTTTTTCCGTACGATTTCCATACTTCGGCGCTGTTGCCCGTATAATTTTTGTATTGTTGCACAGCCCAGATATACCACAATGGAACATCAACAGAAGTGTATATAAACGCTCTGTGCTGTTTTTCGTTTGTAAACGATCCATCTTTGATGTTTTTTGTTGCATTGTCCAACACTGTTTTGCACAGTTGTGAATCTCCCGTAGCGGCAAGAGTCAATCCGGGTAATGAAACAAACATATCCAGCCCCCAATATCCGAGCCACGGATAGCCTGCTACAACTTCGGTATTTTTCCCCGAACGAATTATAAATTGCTGTGAAGCGTTTCTCAAACATGCAAGATAGTTGTTTTTCGGAGGGCGTTCGGCAAGATGTTTTTCAAAATATCGTTTAAATATAACAGGATTTTCTTCTTTAACAGATGCCGAAAATATTATTGATTCTCCTTTTTTTATGGGAACTTCAAAATATCCGGGTACAAACAAATCTTCGCGATATTCGTAGCCGCGCTTAAATTCTTCGTTGTATTCTATGTTATAGTACCAATCGGGAGTTGGCACAAATTCGTTTTTTTTGTTCAGTTGCATTCGCAAAAGCGGATAATCGGCATAAAGTTTTGTTTCAATTCCGTTGTTGATGCTGTTGTATTTTGTATTTGCATATAGATTTGCTCTGCTGAGTTCATGAATTTTTCTGAATGCCAGAAAAGGTTTCAGTCTCAAAACGGTAGGCGAATGAGCATCGAGCAATGTGTATCGTATCATCAATTGATTTCCGTGATGTATCATCAGCAGTTCTTTTTTGAATAACATACCACCAACTCGATAGGTTATTGTAGGCGTAGGTTCGTATTCAAACTCAACTATGTATTTGTGTCCGCGCGGTTCGTAGTTGCCCGGATAACGATGTATTCCGAGATTAAAGTTTTTTTCGCGTTGCACTAAAGTTTCGTCAAGCGAAGACAGCAATACATGATTTTCACCGCCGAATTCATCAATAGGACATATCAGCAATCCGTGATATTTTCTGGTGTTGCAACCAACAATTGTAGTACTCAAATAACCGCCGTTGCGGTTTGTACTTAACATCTCTCGATTCAGCGAATATTCGAGATTTACCAGCGCATTTTTATCAAATTTAAGATAACTCATAGTTTCATCAAGTTTTGTATAAAAAACAATTAATAAGATTTTGTGCGAAGATAATAAAATTTTAATTGCTAATGTCAAATACGGCAAAATAATTTATGTACGGCATTGTTACTTAAGTATAGGTTTTTGTTAAATATAATACTGTATATCAATTAATTGTATTATTAAAAATATCCAATATCCATACTAATTTCACAATACCATTAATTCATTGCAATATCAATTTGAAAGAATGAAAAAAATATATGCAGATAGAGGGAACTTTTGCATGGCTGCAAAATTACAGACGTTTGGCAAAGATTTGGAATATCAAACCGACTCATGTATAGCTATGATACAACTTGTATTTAGTAAAATTACGTTCAATAAAATAAATTCTATATGAAATTTAAACAGTTTCTGAAAAAACATTACATTTGCATAAAATTAAAATTTAATATTTATGAATATTCAAGACCTCGAACCAAATGTGGTGTTCAAATTTTTCAATCAAATACTCGATGTCCCTCGACCATCGAAAAAAGAAGGCAAAATCATACAATATTTGCTCGATTTTGCGAAAACGTATAATCTGCAAACAAAAACAGACAAGTCGGGCAATGTGCTTATAAGCAAACCTGCTACGTCAGGTAAAGAAAATTTACCGACCGTAGTTCTGCAAAGCCATGTAGATATGGTTTGTGAAAAAAATGGCGATGTCATTTTCGATTTTGAAAACGATGCAATTCAGGCTTATGTTGATGGCAACTGGATAAAAGCCAAAGGCACTACTCTTGGCGCAGATTGCGGAATAGGAATGGCTGCAGAACTTGCAATTCTCGCTTCTGATAATATTGAACACGGAAATCTGGAATGCCTTTTTACAGTTGATGAAGAAACAGGTCTTACCGGCGCTTCGGAATTGGAGTCGAACTTCTTTACAGGCAAAATTCTTTTGAATCTTGACTCTGAAGACGAAGGCGAAATATTCATCGGTTGCGCAGGCGGACGCGATACTCTGGGGAAAATTCCATACAATAAAGTAGCCGTTTCGGAATACGGAATAGCTTTGCGTGTTGATGTGAAAAAACTGAAAGGCGGACACAGCGGCGACGATATAAACAAAGGGCTTGCCTGCGCAAACAAAGTGCTGAACAGAGCGCTTTATCCGTTTTTTGACTATATAGAAATAAATAAATTCGATGGCGGAAATCTTCGTAATGCCATTGCACGCGAAGCTTATGCTATTATAATTGTTGCACCTGAAAAGGTAGAAGAATTTAAAAAACATGTTCATAAATTTGAAGAAGATGTACGTCAAGAATATCGCAGCGCCGAACCCGATATGAAAATTACCGTAACAGAAACCGAAAAACCTGAAACAGTGATTGACGGGAAAGCAAAATTTTCATTAATGAACTGTTTGTATGCCTGTCCTCACGGAGTTTTGGCGATGTCGCGCGAAATACCGAATCTGGTTGAAACATCTACAAATCTTGCATCTGTGAAAATGGATGATAAATACATAACCGTATCAACAAGTCAGCGCAGTGCGGTAAATACATCAAAAGATGACGCATCTGCCTGTGTTGCTGCATGTTTCAAACTTGTTGGCGCAGAAGTGTGGCAAGGCGATGGATATCCGGGCTGGATACCGAATCCTGATTCACCCGTATTGGCTATTGCTACAGACGTTTACGAAAAAACTTTCGGCAAAAAACCATTAGTAAAAGCAATACATGCAGGATTGGAATGTGGTCTGTTTCTCGAAAAATATCCCGAATTGGATATGATTTCGTTTGGACCAACGCTTCGCGGAGTTCATTCTCCAGACGAGCGTTTGGATATAGCATCTACGCAAAAATTCTGGTTGTTGCTTATAAATATCCTGAAAGAAATAAAGTAGAACACAGGAAACAGATACAATATTCCGAATGTAGATAAATTATAAAAGAAAATAATTTTGAATCTTTTTCAAAAAATATTATTTGAACATTGGGGATATTCTCAATTTCGTCCGTTACAGGAAGAAATCATTACATCGGTTTATAACGGAAATGATACTCTTGCACTTATGCCTACAGGAGGCGGCAAATCAATAACATTTCAAGTGCCGTCGCTTGCAAAAGATGGAATATGTATAGTAATTACTCCGCTGATTGCATTAATGAAAGATCAGGTAGAAAACCTTAAAAATCGCAATATTCCCGCGCTTGCATTACATTCAGGAATGAACGCTCGCGAAATTGACATAACTTTGGATAATGCTTTGTTTGGCAATTATAAATTTTTATATCTTTCGCCAGAACGCCTGATTACAAAAAAGATGCGCAATTATATCGAAAGAATGAATGTAAATCTTATTGCGGTTGACGAGTCGCATTGCATTTCGCAATGGGGTTATGATTTTCGTCCGCCATATTTACGAATAGCTGAAATCCGCGATATATTGCCTGACGCTGCAGTTTTGGCGCTAACAGCTACGGCAACGCCCGAAGTAGTTGATGATATTATGGATAAATTACGTTTCAGAAAAAAAAATGTGTTTCAAAAAAGTTTTGAACGTAAAAATTTATCATATATTGTAAGGAATGTAGAAGACAAACAGCAATATCTGAAAAAGATTATCGAAAATGTACGCGGTTCGGGAATAATATACGTCAGAAACCGCAAAAAGACAAAAGAGATAACCATGTTTCTAAAATCGCTTGGCATCAGTTCCGATTATTATCATGCAGGACTTTCGCCAGAAATCCGTTCGTACAAACAGGATTTGTGGAAATCGGGGAAAATACGGGTGATTGTTGCTACCAATGCTTTCGGTATGGGAATTGACAAAGCCGATGTCAGATTTGTAGTGCATTTGGATTTGCCCGATTCTACGGAAGCATATTTTCAGGAAGCCGGACGCGCAGGCAGAGATGATAAAAGCTCTTACGCCGTACTGCTTTATAACAATAGCGATAAAGTAAAATTTGAACAACAGTTCAAAATAGCATTTCCGCCAATAGAAACCATAAAAGAAATTTATCAGTCAGTATATTCTTATTTCGGAGTAGCTTACGGCGAAGGCAAAGGAATGGTTTTCGATTTCAATTTGATGGATTTTTCAATTCATACAAAAACATATTCGCTGACCGCATTAAACGCATTAAAAATACTTGAACAGGAAAATTATTTGCAAATTACCGATGAATTGAATACTCCATCAAGACTGATGTTTATCGTAAATAGAGACGATTTATATAAAATTCAGGTTGAAAATAAAGATTTGGACTCGTTTATAAAACTTGTTTTACGCGCCTATACAGGGTTGTTTACTGATTTTACAAATATTGACGAAACATATCTTGCAAAATTTGGAAATACAACGGAAGATGTAATAAAACAGTATCTTATACAATTGAGCAGAATGCACTTGATTTCGTATATTCCAAAACGGCGCACGCCATTGCTTATTTTGAACGAAAACAGACTTGAAGAAGCAAACGTAAGAATATCGCCCGAAAATTATAAGTTTTTTAAAGAACGTTACAGAAGCAGAATGGACGCGATGATACATTACGCATCGTCTGCAACCAAATGCAGAAGCCAAACCCTGCTCTCATATTTTGGAGAAAAAAATACTTATCGTTGCGGACAGTGCGATATTTGTAAAACCAGAAACGAACTTGATATAAGCGCTTATGATTTCGACACGATAGTAGAACAATTGAAAAAACAAATTACCAATAACGAAACCAGCCTGTCTGATATAATCAATAATATTAATATTGCGCCCGAAAAAGTCATCAAAGTCGTACGCTGGCTTTTAGATAATGGCAAAATAAAAGAAACACAAAGCGGACTGTTAATTCGCGAAAAATAATTGCTCCCGACCAAGCAAAAAACGCATAATAAATCTATCCATATCGTAGAGATAAAAAAAAATCACATTAAGAATGAGGAAATTAAAGCGGGAAATAAAAAAAAGATTAAAAAAAGTTTGGTAATAAAAAAAAAAGTATTACCTTTGCAGCCCTTTTCAGATATAAGCGATCAAATAGAGGAAAAACGCTATTAGATTTAGCACAAAGAA
>JAISNL010000031.1 GCA_031276235.1 Prevotellaceae bacterium
AATACATAAGAATAGGCTTCAACAACTGTAGCCTCATCACCAGAACTGCCACAAACAGGTAAAATTTTAACATTCCAATTTACACCGCTTACACCTTTGTTATTGTTACTAATAGCCCCAACTATACCCGCAACATGAGTTCCGTGATTATTAACAACAATACTTCCTGTGTGATTATAGGCATTCCATCCATGATAATCATCAACATAACCATTATTGTCATCATCTATGCTATTGTTCGGAATATCATAAATATTCTTCCAAAAATTTAAATCTTCGTGATTTATATCAAATCCGCCATCAATAACTGCTACAACAATATTATCGCCTGTTGAAGTAGTACCTCCTGTGGCAAATTCAGCCCAAACATCAGGTAAACGAATTTTCGCAGGCGCCCATTGTTGACTGTAATAAGGGTCATTGGGAGTAATGGCTCTTAAAGCAATATTAGTATGATTGTTTTGAATGTGTTTAATGCTGGCATTCTGCGACAGATTATTCATTTTCATACTTCTTTGTCCTATTTCTTCTGTAATTTCGAAAAGCCAAATATTCAGTCTTTTCGATAAAAGACGTTTTGGAACAATTTCTTCATTGGAATTCGCAGCAAACTCTGCTGCATCTACTCCTTGTTCCAACCATATTATTAATTCATTTTCCACATAAGAATCTGCATTTTGAGCATGTATTGGATGTACGAATATGGCTGCAATAATTATACAAAATATCTTTTTCATCTCAATTCTTTTTTGTAAATACAATAATAGAATTATCATGAAAATCCATAAATATCAACTCATTGTTTGAAACATTGAATTTTGCAACATTAAACATTATATGGTATCTAAAAGCCATCCCATAAATGTCTTCTCCAACTCTATATTCATCAAACAAACCTTTTTGTGCTAAACTGATTTGATATCCTTTAAGTTCAAAATCAAATCCAATAGGATTGCAGAAAGTATTACCATTTATATATCCTTGTGTGGTATTAGGGATTTCTATTGACATATCTAAAAAAGAAGCATTTTCAGGTGGATACCCAATATCTGTTAATTCACCTAAAATATTTACCGCTTTTACTTTCCACATACCATTTATATGTGTTATATGTGGAGTTTCTTTTTCTTCCTTCCCACAGGCAACCATTCCTGCCAAAATCAGCAAAATTGCTATGGTTTGTAATAATAGTTTTTTCATAATTATTTTATTTGTTTGAATTTTCTACTTACAACTTTTATTTTTTTATTTATTATGACTTCATCTCCTCCAATACTCATCTCATTGGAATCCTTCCTTGTCAAACAATATATCTTATTATTATCATCTATTGTCAAATTTGGTCCAGGATCACAAGTGGGGCAAGCATTTAACTGTTGATATGAATAATAATGTTCGCCTGAACTGAAATCATTTTCAATATATCCATTTATTATCAGTTTATTATTGGCACGAAATTCATAAATAATATTTTCGTTAGAATAATCAACAGTATCGAAAATACCATCATAATTTACATCTCTGCTTATCATTTTTATTAATTTCCACTTACCAATAATATTTTTACGGTAAGGATTTTCATCCGTATTTTCCTTCCCGCAGGCAATCACTCCTGCCAAAATCAGCAATATTGCTGTGGTTTGTAATATTATCTTTTTCATGGCTTATAAATTTTATGTATTCACATACGCTTTGTATAATTTACGAATGGTACTTGCTTGACGCTTTTAATATTCTTTTTTTCTTTTACCCCAGCGACTCGGTCGATTTGATATTCCTTTTTTATTTTGCCCCAGCGACTCGGTCAATTTGATATTCCTTTTTTATTTTGTCTCATATCCTTGGGCGATTTGGCATTTTTAATTTCTTTTGTCTTTTCGCCCAAGGCGATTTAACATTTCTTTTTTTCTTTTGCCTCAGCGACTCGGT
Organism: Prevotellaceae bacterium; assembly: GCA_031276235.1. Lineage (GTDB taxonomy): Bacteria > Bacteroidota > Bacteroidia > Bacteroidales > UBA932 > JAIRKV01. The sequence goes on from JAISNL010000031.1 coordinate 1,930, forward strand.
TGATATGGCATTTGCATTTATGATATTAACAGTTATCACTGCAAAAAAATGTTTCCCTTATTCAACCTTTACTCTGTAAACTGTTATAACGGTATCGGGGCAGACTGTTGCGCAGTTTGTGCATCCCGTACATGTGTCAGGATTTACCATTTGCATGTAGTTATATCCTTTGCCGTTAACTTCGCGACCAAGCGCTATGGTCTTTGTTGGACACGACGGCACGCAAACTCCGCAGCCTTTGCATTTTTCGACGTCCACTACTATTGTTCCTTTGATTTTTGCCATTTTTTTATTTTTTAGTTTTACAAATTTAATTATTTTTTAATATGTTTGAGTTTATCTTTTAGAATATTTTTCATTAAAAGCCGCCAGACGTTCGTTAAGAATCGGAATCTGTTGGGGTTTCACCTGCGCCGAGCAGGCGCGTATTCCCTGTTTTTTACTTCCCGTGATATTCAGTGCCATTGCGCAAATACCGTGTGCTACGAGCCGTGTAAGCAATTCGTTGCTTGTCATGTCGCCGTAAGTTACCGTGAAATAAAATCCATCGGCAACAGGTTTGTCTATATCTTTGTCGTAAACTATCGTAAATCCGTTTTTCAAAAAAGTTTCCTTCATTTTTTTTGTTGTTTCGCCGTATATTCTGGTATGCTCAACAAAGTTGAGCGAGCCTTCGTTTGCGGCTTTGAACATGGCGGCTAAAGCGTGTTGAGCCGAATGTGAAGTCCCGGAACTTAAAGCGTAAACCGTTCCGAAAACAAAGGCTTGTCCAAACAGGTCGGATGAATGAAAACGGAGCAAATCTGGGGCTTGGGTATTCCAGAGTTTATCCGAAATCACCACCACTCCTATTCGTTCGCCAGCGTAACTGAATATTTTGGAACTTGATATGCACAGCACATAACGGTCGGCATATTTTGCTACTGTAGGCTGATATGGCGGCTCTCCGGGCTTGCCGCAGTCTTTTCTAAAATCCATTGCAAAATATGCGAGGTCTTCTATCACCGTTACTTCGTATTTGTTTGCCAATTCGCCTATTGTTTTCAATTCGTCATCGGTAAGGCATACCCAACTCGGATTGTTTGGATTTGAATATAATATTGATGAAACTTTGCCATCGCACAGCATTTGTTCAAGTTTTGCGTGTAATTTTTCGGCGCGGCAGTCGTAAATATCAAACGAGCGGTAAGCCTGCCCCAGCAGTTTGCACTGCATTTTTTGCACGGGAAATCCGGGGTCGATAAACAATGTGCCTTCGCGATGTTTGTACATTCGGTTAACAGTCATAAAACATGCCATTCCCGCCTGCATCGAGCCTGTTACAGGCACACAATATTCGGGAATTGTATCAATATCCAGAAATTTTTTTACAAATATCGATGTTTCTTTTTTAAGTTCTTCTATTCCTCTAATATTTGGATATAATGCGGCAACGCCGTTTTTAAGCGCATCGATTTGCGCATTGATACCGATATTTTCGGGCGGCAATCCGGGTATTCCCATTTCCATTCGCACAAACTGTACATTATTTTCTTTTTCAAGGTCGTCAACAAGGCGGAGCAGTTCTCGAATAGATGCCGTTTCTATGGAACTTATTCCCAATTCTTTTGTTTTTTTATCAATTATTTCAATCGGAACTAGCATTTTACATATATTTACATTTCGAAGTACAAATGTATGAAAATAAAATTAAAAATACAAAAATCATTTTTATTTCATGATTTATAATTTATATTTCGCAAAATTAACAATGAAAATGCAATTATAACCTGTATTGCAAGTTAAAACGCCTCTTGTTCAACATCCTGTTAAAGTTTCTGCATGTTGATAGTTAGAAACAAATTGTTCAAAATTTTTTGTCGGTCAGCAATATTTTAAAATAAAAAAACGCCGAATAAATTCGACGCTTTCATATACTATAAATCAATTCAATTATACAGTAGCCATATATTGAATCAATTCAATAACTTTGTTTGAATAACCCCATTCGTTATCATACCATGCAACAAGTTTCACAAAATTTTCGTTTAGCGCTATTCCTGCTTTCACATCAAATACAGATGTACGGGATTCGCCAATAAAATCGGATGAAACAACTTCATCTTCTGTATAACCAAGTATTCCTTTCAGTTCTCCATCTGCGGCAGCTTTTACGGCAGCGCAAATTTCGGCGTACGTTGCCGATTTTTCCAAGCGGCATGTGAGGTCAACTACCGAAACATCCAGCGTAGGAACGCGAAGCGACATTCCCGTAAGTTTTCCATTTAACGCAGGAATTACTTTTCCTACGGCTTTTGCTGCTCCTGTTGATGAAGGTATGATATTGCCCGAAGCCGCACGACCGCCGCGCCAGTCTTTCAACGAAGGTCCATCAACTGTTTTTTGTGTTGCAGTAGTTGCGTGAACTGTAGTCATTAAGCCTTCAATTATTCCGAATTTATCGTTAATAACTTTTGCCAAAGGAGCTAAACAGTTTGTTGTGCACGAGGCGTTTGATACTATTGCTTGCCCTTTGTATTCTTTATGATTTACACCCATAACAAACATTGGAGTATCATCTTTTGAAGGAGCAGACATTACAACGCGTTTTGCGCCTGCTGCAATGTGATATTCAGCTTTTTCCCGTGTGAGAAACAATCCTGTTGATTCTACAACATATTCTGCGCCTGCTTCGTCCCATTTCAAGTTTGCAGGATCTTTTTCTGATGTTACGCGAATAGCTTGTCCGTTGACAATCAGTTTGCCATCTTTTGCTTCAACTGTTCCGTTGAACTTTCCATGTACCGTATCGTATTTCAACATGTAAACCATGTAGTCAATGTCAATAAGGTCGTTAATTCCAACAACTTCGATGTCGCTTTTTGTTAAGGCAGCGCGTAATACCAAACGTCCTATTCTGCCAAATCCGTTAATACCAATTTTAATTTTTGCCATATCTTTTTATATATTAATTAGTTAATTTATTTTCGCTCGAAATGAGTTTGCAAATATATAAATAATTGATGATTAATATTTAAGAAAACTCGTTTTTTTTATTCTTTTTAGATTATTTATGATTTATATTCAGCATTTACAAGTACTGCTAATATACAGTCATATTCAAGTTTCTGCATTTTTCATCTTATATTTATCAATTATTTACCGTTCATCGTAATCAAAAATTCTTCATTTGAAGATGTTTTTTCGAGTCGTGTTTTCATAAATTCTATCGCTTCAAGCGATGTCATATCAGCCAGATAATTGCGCAGTATCCACATGCGTCCGAGTGTTTCCTTGTCAATTAGCAAATCTTCGCGTCTTGTACTTGACAGTATAACATCTACGGCGGGAAATATTCGTTTGTTAGACAATTTGCGGTCGAGTTGCAATTCCATATTTCCTGTGCCTTTAAATTCTTCGAAAATAACTTCGTCCATTTTTGAGCCTGTTTCGGTTAGCGCTGTAGCAAGTATTGTGAGCGAGCCGCCGTTTTCAATGTTGCGAGCTGCTCCGAAAAACCGTTTCGGTTTTTGCAGTGCATTTGCATCAACTCCACCCGACAACACTTTGCCTGATGCAGGCTGCACAGTATTGAACGCACGAGCAAGTCGAGTAATAGAATCTAACAGAATCACTACATCGTGTCCACATTCAACCAGTCGCTTTGCTTTTTCAAGAACTATATTTGCAATTTTCACATGTCTATCGGCAGGCTCATCGAATGTAGATGCAATAACTTCTGCATTTACGCTACGCGACATGTCGGTAACTTCTTCAGGACGTTCATCTATAAGCAATACTATCATGTAAACTTCAGGATGATTTGCCGTTATTGCATTTGCAATATCTTTGAGCAACATTGTTTTACCTGTTTTGGGTTGAGCTACAATAAGTCCTCGCTGACCTTTGCCTATTGGCGCAAACATATCTACTATGCGTGCCGAAATATTACGATTGAAGCCATGTCCTGTAAGATGAAATTTTTCGTCGGGGAAGAGTGGCGTAAGAAAATCGAAAGGAATACGGTCGCGGATAAAATCAGGTGTGCGTCCGTTTATTTCGCTTACTTTTATTAATGGAAAGTATTTTTCGCCTTCTTTCGGCGGACGAATACTGCCGGTAACGGTATCTCCCGTTTTCAATCCGAACAGTTTTATTTGCGATTGAGATACATAAATATCATCAGGCGAATTTAAATAATTATAGTCTGATGAACGTAAAAATCCGTATCCATCTGGCATTAATTCAAGTACTCCCGTAGCTTCAATGATGCCGTCAAATTCGTATTTTTCGTCTCGCTTAATATCACTGACTTTAATTGATAGTTCTATATTGTTTTTTGATTCTGTCGGTTCGGATTGCGTCTCAATTTTTTTATCTTGCTGATGCTGTACCTGCTGTGTGGACTGCGCTGATTTGGCGGGTTGTACATGTTGTACAGGTTGAGCAGTAACAGTAGTGTTTACTTCTAGCATTTTGGCATCTTTAGTATTTTTATTATCTGCAATTCGCTGTTCTTTAACGTTTTCATCTGTTTTTTTAGGTCGTCCACGTGCAACTTTCTTTTGGTTTATTACTTGCTGAATCGTTTTGATGTCTTCCGTAATCTGTTTCTGTACTTCTTCGTTTATTTTTTCGTCCTTTAACGTAGGAAATATTTCGACTTGAACAACTGATTTTCCGACTTTGTCTTCATCGTCTTTCGGCGGTGTTGAATATCCAACCTTTTTAAATTCCGTTTCAACCCGTTTTATGCGTTCACGTTTCGTTTTTTCGTTGTGCTTTTGATTAGCGGAATTACTTTTTTTACCTGCCTTTGTGGCGGATTGTTTTTTACTGTGTTCCTGTTTTTCACTGTTTTGATTTGTTATTGACCGAATGGCTTGTTCGTCAAGTATTCGATAAATTAAATCTTCTTTTTTTAATGTCTGGAACTTTTTTACGTTCAATGTTTTTGCTATTTCAAAAAGTTCTTCATGAGTTTTTTGATTTAATACTAAAATGTCGTACATATTATGTTTGTTTTGTTCATAATTGATTACATAAATTTATTTTTGATTTTATATTTCTTCACTGTACATATCATAATTGATAAAACAAGTGCTTTTTACTTATTTATTACACAAAACATATTAAGTAATAGTGACTTAAATATAATATCGGATAATAGTTTTCGGCAGAAATATGCTGCAAAGGTAGAAACTTTTTTATAATATCCAAAAAAATGAAAGATTTTTTAATGATAGCGTCAGTTAAGCATAAGCCATTCCTTATAAATTCTCAAATTATCAATAAAAATCAATCTTAAATGAAAATTAAATACTAAAAATACCAGATTATATGTACAGGCTAAAATCAGGCAAAATCAAAACAATAAAATATTTACAAAATGACGTAGATGATAATAGATTAATAATTAGATTTTTACAGTTTGTTTTTGTGGAATATTTCATGTATTTGTGCAGCATGATAACCAAAAAGAAGCACATACGATGCAAATAAGAAATCGGGCGTAAACAAAGAGGCATGATATTTGAAGAATGGTAAAAAATTGTATTATGGTATAAAAAGCAGTAAAAAATTCAAAAGTTTTTTCTCTTGTGATTTTTTTGCAAGGTCTCTATATTCCGCATTGTATAAATTGCGAGAGGTTGCCGAATTCGGCAACCTCTCTTTGAAATAATGCTCAATTTATGGATAAAAAAACTGATTCGCTATTATTTTAATTTTGTGTGTCGGTCATATAACCATAATCCCAGTCTGCACTTACATCGTATCCTGCTAGCCCGTTGGCAACACCCATGTATGCAGGTTTGCGATTGTAGTTTTTGTTCCAAATACATGGCGCATCATCTTCAAGCCACGAACCGTTGCTGCCATCTCCTACTCCCCATATTGTAATCCCGTACTGCTGCGCCTGCGGTACGTTTTTCAAATAAGATTCAATAACGTAACGATACATTTCTGATTGAAGTTCAAGCAGGTCGGGGCTTGGAGTAGTAGAACCTACGCGTATATCCAGTTCCGATACTTTTACAAGTTTTCCCGTAGCCGCCAGTTTTTGGAACATATTGTCAATTCCGGCTTTCATTTCGGCAATTGTAACTGCGTCTGCATTTCGTATGTATGCATGTGTCTGCGTACCAATACCATCAACTGTTTCGCCTTGCTGTTCAATATAATTTACGTAATTTATAATTCCTTCGAGTTTTGAATTGTTAGATTCGAGATTATAATCATTGATAAACAGTTTATCGTCAGGATTGCATACGGCTCGTGCATATCTGAAAGCTTTTACGGCATATTCATCGCCCAAATAATATTGCCAGTAAAATTCATCGGCGGCTTCGGTAGTTTCCTGTCCTGGACGTACGTTTCCGCCTTCGGTCATTGGTTCGTTCACAACATCCCAATCGTGTACACGACCTTTATAGTGGTTCACCATTTCTGTAATCCAGTTGTGCATTGCATCGTCAATAATCTGTACTTTTTCTTCCCATGTTTTATCAATGATAATTGTTCCACCGCCGCCATCAACAATTTCTTTCACTATTACGTTATCAATATAATATGTTGCGGCATCTTTCCCAAGGTCAAAATTCAGTCCTGTTTCTGTACCGTTTCCTGTAATTTCCCATGTAATTTTATTCCAGGAAGCGCCTGTGCTCTCTGTAGCCTGATATTGAGCCTCATCTCCTGTTGTAGAACATCTCATAGTTGCATCTGCATCTGATCTTATCATGAACGAAATTTCATATTTTTTATCTAATTCCAGAGTTGCCGTAAAATCTGCATGTATCTGTGTATCCCATTCGTTGCCTGCCACAGCGTTTGCCACCTGCAATGCTCCTGTTCCTTCGTATGAGTCTGCTTCTGAAGCCTGCGTCATGCAGTCGGCTGCGCCGTTCCATTTAGCCCATCCTGACAAGTCCGTATCGAATGTGCTGTTTTCAATAAAATTCACAAAAACAGGTTCTGCATCTTGGTCGGTAAGGTTTATCGAGCTGATGTCAATATAATACACTCCTTCAACCTTTCCCAAATCAAAAGCTATTTGTATGGCATCGTCTGCTGCTTCCAAATCAGAGTAAACTATTTCCTGCCATGTTCCATCTGTATCAAACAGTGCGCCGCCATTGATCCAAGGATAGTTGTTTGCCATTCCTGCAAACGAGACTCTGCCTTGACCAGACGCTTCCGATTTTATCCAGAATGAAAGTTCGTATTTATGTCCTGTTGTTGCAGCAATTTCGGGAGATTTAAGTTGGGTATCCCATTCGTTGCCTGCGGCTGCTGTTTCCAAGCGTACTGCGTCGCCTCCGCTGCGTCCTTCGCCTGCCGATATAGTTATTCCCGATGCGTTATTTCTGCTCCAACCCGAAAATGTTCCATCTTCCAGCGCACTTAAATCTAACAGATTTGCGCCCGGTGCTGCTATTACTTCAGGAGCAATAAGCTTGTTAAGATACGTTTTATTCTGGTTTTGATGCCAAACTAAGGTATGTCCGAATAAATCAATATCCGCAGGCAATGTATTGATAAAATTATCAACCGCCTGAAAGTTCAATGCGCCTGTATTGCTAACAATGGCTCCGTGTTTCATGTGATAACCTGCTGTAACGGCATTAAAATTTTCATGTACCAGATTTCTGTATGTTTCGTTATTCATATAGCCATCTACCATATCAATGCCGCAGCCTAACAATATTCCTGCTGGAACGTATTTAAGCAAATTTTCGTATAATTCCAATTTTTCATTATCCGAAAGTGGTATGTCTCTTACATCCGTTAGAGGAGTTCGCCCATCATCGTATCTGAATTCATCGTTTTCCTCGCATGAAAACAAACTTATGCAGAGCAATATTGCTGGTAAAAGTAATTTTAAATGTTTCATTATAATATTATATTTTAAGATTTTACAAATTATTTCATTCATCTCCAAATTCGTTATAAACAGGCGTATTCAAAGGCACTACGCGCAAATTGTCAAAATAAACTTTCACATTAGTTTCAAGCGGTTCGAAAACATCAGGTATCCCAACATTGTGAAACCATGGTCCCGATTGTTTGTAGGGTGCTGCCGTCATAGAGGCTACAACATCGGCAAAAGTTTTTCCTGCATAATCGTCGCTGTCGCTGAATGGAAGCGTAATTGTGTACCAACAGTTAGGATTTTCAAACGGTACAATAGCTCCGTTTACGTACCACGGGCGATACAGCATGCAATATTTATCAGTACCTGAACCATCAGCCATTACCATGCGTACAAGTCCTGAATTCCAATCTCCTTCTACATATATGTCCATTTGCACTGCCGCCATATTTGCAGCGGTATTTCCGGGAATAACATCGAGCAGAGCCGCTGGCCAGTCGGCGGAGTTTGTCCAGTAGCGTTTGTCGGCAGAAGCGGCAATGGCAGTTCCTGTGGCATTGAAACATTGATACCCGCCCTGAGATTTCGGGCGGCTTCCTGTTGCAGGAATAATATCTGTCAATGGAGTTCCTGCATCGTCAATACCTGATGCCCACGAATAATTGTTTACATCATCGAAATTATGAAACAATCCTTTTTTGAAATTGAAATAAGCGGGAGAATAAGCGCCGCCATTGATGCCTTCTACAAACAAAGCGCCGCCATCGTCAGAAACGCCCGAAGGTACGGTAACAATACAGAATTTGCCATCTATATTATCCGAAATTATATTTTCTTCCGTTACTGTTATATCTCCCGGAAATGTTATTTTTGTTATTCCATGTAAACCTGTTCCGTAAACGGTAATTTCCTCTCCTGCTTGAGCCATTGTGTGCGAAATGCTTGTAATGGATGGTGCTGCCAAACGTATTTCAAACTTGTATTCATATTGATTTCCGTTTTTTTCCAAAACAATGGTATTTCGCAGTAACGGGTCGGCATCCAATATCGGAGTTTCGCTTGAAATGCTTACCACTACGTTGGCATCCGTCAGCAATGCGGTATTGAAAAATGTAGAACGTCCGTTGATATAAATTTTTTGCAGACCAGTAAAACCCGAACCTTCCAAGCGTACAGTCTGTCCCAAACGGGCATATTGTACAAGTCTATCGGGAACAGAAGATTGCGCATCTTCCAGATAAACGGCGATGATCTTCATTGGCGTATTCAAGTCATCTTTATCATCATCTTTGCACGATGTAAAACAAATTATTGATAAGCTTGCAATCACAAGCCATGTAAAAAGATTTTTATTTATTATATTTTTCATTTTGATGTATTTTAAAATAAATCTGTTATTCTTTCTTCAGTAAATTGATATGGTACAGGAGATTCTTTGAGCAACGGATTTTTAATTACTTCATCTGATGGATAAGGTAATAAAAACACTGATGCATCTATATTTCCAACGGCTCGTGTGGTTTCATCCCGCGAACTGTCCAAAGTTAAAATGTTGGGCGATTCGAAAAGGAAAGGCACAATTGTTTCTCTGTGCTGAGCAATAAGATATTCTATCACATCCTGCTGTTTGTAGTATGAACGGCTAAGCAAATCGTACCAGTATTGCCCCTCCATGCAAAATTCAACACGGCGTTCGTAGCGTATGTCTTCGTATGAAATGCTTGATTTTTGAGGCATTTTTGCACGGCTGCGCACTTTGTTGAAATACAGTAAGGCATCGTTATCTGTTGTTGTGGCATTATTCCCCAATATTGCTTCTGCATAATTAAGATAAACTTCAGCCAAACGCAGCATATATGTATTTAGAGCAGAATTCATGCGCCCAATGGCGGGATTATCTTTTGTAGAACCTACTACTCCTTTTTTAACATTCAGCATCTGTTGTCCGTTGCTTCGCTGGCACAGCAAACCGCCGCCTGCTTTGTTAATTTCAGGATAAAAGTCTCCATATCCCATCCATGTAGCTCTGCGCCTGATAGTGTCGGTAAGTTCATATTCCTTTATTACATCGTAAGTAGCTCGAGTCCAGTCTCCCCATGCTGCATCGTCGCCTGTAATTTCAGAACTGTATGCAAAATATGCCTGATGATTGTTTATAACGCCCCAGCCTGTTGTACTGTTCATTCCCGGTACCCATTGAAAAGCAAACATTGATTCGCTGTTATTGTTGTATTCTATTTTGAACAGGTTGGAATAATCGTTCAGCAGTTCATACTTGCTGTTATTAATAACTTTTTCAGCCGCTTTTTTTGCAAGTTCCAGATATTCGTTGTTGCGCGTTCCTGAATTTGGATTTGTGATATTAGATACATATCCCGAATACGCCAAATACATGCGCGACAACATTCCGAATGCGCTGTATTTATCAATACGTCCCGATTCGGGTGCATTTTCGGGCAAATATTTAGCGGCAAATTCCAAATCGCGTATTGCAAATTCAAACACATCGTTGCGCGGATTTGTGTTTATAACAGGATTATTAACTATATCCGTAGGATCTTCCGATATAATAGCATTGCCCCACAATGATGCCAAATACCAATATGCAGTACCGCGCATAAAACGAGCTTCGCCAATATATTGATTTTTTATTTCATCGCTTGCGGAACTTTCTTTGATACTTATAACCACTTTGTTTGATTGCTGTACAACCTGATAAAATGAAGACCATGCGCTTACCAGAGGACCTGTAAGACCTGTTATTGAAAAATCGGCAAAAGGATAGATATAGTTTGAATAGGGAGCATAGAGATTATATGATGCTCCATCGCCCAAACCATAATAAAATTGCGAATTGAAATCTGCCCAAACTACATTATATAAAGGCGATGTAAGAGCCGAAAGATTTTCGGCAGTTAAACTGCTTCCAGTAACCAGATTGTTGGGTTTGATTTCAAGGAAATCACTGCACGAACTTAATGATAAAGTTAGCGCTATTGTAACCAAATATATTAATTTTTTAGTTGTCATTTTCATATCATTTATTTTAGAAGGTAATATTAATTCCGAATGTATAAATACGCGGCGAGGGATAACGTCCGAAATCAACGCCGTTTAGCTGATTGCCGTTGCTGTACGAGATTCCTATTTCAGGGTCGTATCCAGAATAGCCGGTAAATGTATATACATTTTGCAGGTTCACATACAGTTTTACTGTTTGAACTCCGAATTTGTTTGTCAGTTTGCTCGGCAGAGTATATCCCAGCGATATGTTTTGTATGCGAAGATAAGAAGCATCTTCTACATATCTGTCGCTGAATGCGAAGTCGTAATCAGAAGTCAGGGTTGAGAGCGGTATGCGTGGCATGTCACTGTCTCCGCCGACAATATGCAAATTACGATAATCGTTTTCTGGTCCTGCGGGGTCAATCAATCCTGTTCGCACATAATGCGTAGCTTTTGAAAACAGATTTGATATATTTCTACGTGGATTTTCCATCCATCTCCTCATATAGTTTACTGCTTTATTGCCTACCGAGCCTGTGAGGAATACAGTTAAATCCCAATTTTTATAGGTAAATGTATTATTGATTCCGAAAGTAAATTTTGGCTCTGGATTACCTATAAATGTAAGGTCATTTTCATCTATTTTACCATCTCCGTTACGGTCGGCGTATATGAAATCGCCAATCCAAACGCCATTAAGTTCATCTATTGGCAGGTCAAACATTACAGGAGTACGTTTTATATTACCGTTTGCATCTTTATAATAAAAATCGGTCGGTTTTTCAAAACGTCCTATTATTTGATAGCCGTAGAACTGTCCGATAGGTTGTCCAACAACTGTTTGTGTAATGGTTGTTGTTCCGCTTTCCATGTCGGCAATGCTTCGCGGGTCTGTGCCTGTTTGAGTATTAATAGCCAAAACTTTGTTTCGATTTGATGAAAATGTAATGCTCGAACGCCACAGGAAATCTTTTGTATTCAAGTTTACGGTATTTAACGTCAATTCAACGCCCTGATTTCGCAAAGAGCCTATGTTTACCCACGGACGGCTACTTGCTCCTGTTCCCGAAGTTCCCGAAAATACTGGCAAAGATGCTTGAAGCAAGAGGTTTTTGGTTCTCTTTGTATAAAAATCGAAAATAAATTCAATGCGATTTTTAAATAAGTTCAAATCAAAACCTATATTTATAGAATTTGTGCTTTCCCACATTAGGTTGCTGTTGGGTGTATTACTTGCAAGCAATCCTGTTCCCATGTTTGTAGGAACGGTACGATAGGCTGACATGTAAGCGTAATTGTCGGGAATATTCTGATTGCCTACAAGTCCCCAGCCTAATCGAAGTTTCATATTGTCAATACTGTTAAGAAATTCGGTATTTTTGAAGAATCCTTCGTTAGATATTTTCCAAGCCAGCGCTGCTGATGGAAACCATCCCCAGCGATTTCCCTTTGCAAATTTTGAAGATCCATCGCGCCGTAATGTTGCAGTCAATAGATATTTGTCGTCGAATGAATAGAATGCCCTACCAAAGTACGAAAGAATTGCGCTTGCGCCTGTGTAGCCATTATTTGCTGCGGTTGTAGCATCGCCTAAGGTTAAGTCGGTAGCGCCGTTAGTTGTAAATCCTGTACGCGAGCCTGACAAATAATCCCATGATGATTTTTGCATTTCTTGTCCCAGCATGGCATTTATACTGTGTATTCCAAATTTCTTATTATAGGTAATAACATTGTGCCAATTCCAATATTTGTTGTATTGTTTTGAATATTCGCCTTGATTATTGTCTTCAAATTGAGTAGCCGAAAGGTAATAAGTAGGTTGAAACCTATAAGTACTCGTTATACCATAATTAAAAGAGAGTTCGGTACGAAATGTTAGTCCGTCTATAATAGAGGCTTCGGCATAAGTATTACCGCGTATGCCTGTAATTTCGTTTCTATTGTCGACAAGCGAAGCCAGCGCCATTGGATTTTTCGGCATAAACTGTTCTTCTGTTCCTGCAAAAGAGCCATCTGCATTGCGAACAGGCACGTCGGGTGTTGTTCGTATTGCAGTAGAAATCAATGATTGATCCGAAACCGTAAGTTTTTGATTTGAATTGCTGAAAGCAAAATTGATACCTGCTTTCAGAAAATCTTTTACCTGAGCATCAAAATTACCTGTTAAATTCAAGCGTTTAAATCCAGAGCCTATAGCAATACCATCCTGATTAAGATAACCTGCTGTCATGGCATAAGTGTTTTTTTCTCCGCCGCCTGAAATAGAAATATTATGGCTGTGCATAAAGGCGCTTATAAACAGTTCGTCCTGCCAGTCTGTTCCTTCGCCCAGTAAATCGGGACGTACAAAATTGTTGTTCCATTGAGAAATGCCCAACTCGGCTAAAGTATTACGATGTGTGGCATATTCGCGCAAATTGAGTACATCTAATTTGCAGGGTATTTGCTGCCAGCCCATATAGCCATTATAACTAATCGAAGCATCGCCTTTTTGACCTCGTTTGGTTGTAATGATAATAACGCCGTTTGAAGCCCGCGAACCGTAAATGGCAGTAGCCGATGCATCTTTCAATATGTCAATAGAAACAATATCGGCAGGATTGACAAAGGCTATTGCATTAGTATTTGTGTTGTTGTCACCTGCAGAGCCACCGTCAATAATTGCTCCGTCTATCACATAAATAGGTTCGTTTGATGCGCTTAACGAACTTATACCTCTAATTCTGATAGAGGTACTTGCGCCCGGCATACCCGAATTTTGAGTCATCTGTACGCCTGCCGCTCTGTTCAATATCTGATCAATGGAAGTAACTACCGATTTTGTAACAGCATCCGAAGATACGGAAACAACAGAACCTGTCAAATCGCTTCTTTTCATCTGCCCGTAACCTATTACAACAGATTCTGCTATCGTTGTAACATCTTCTTCCATCAATACATTGATAAGAGTTCTGCCTGCCACAGTTTCGTTTACTGTCTTGTAACTAATATATGAGAACGATAATACTGCATTTTCATCAGTGACAGTGATAGAATAATTTCCATTCTCATCGGTACTTGCATATCTGTTGGTTCCCTGAACCAAAACAATAACTCCGGTTACAGGTCCGTTAGAGTCGGTAACCTGACCTTTAACTACAATTCCTTCTTGCGCCGACAAACTCAAAGGAATCAATAACATACATAGATAAATAAATACGCGCAGGCAATATTTCGTGTAAATATTCTTTACAGCCCGCCTTTTTCTTTGTTTGGTTAAATTCATACTTGCATTTTTTAGTAAATGATATTATAACTTCGTTTTTTAACATGCTTTCACATGTTCACAAATTGCAAAACAAAGGTAAATTAAAAAATCGATTAGTACAAAATATAAATGTAACATCTGTCTTTTCGCATGTTACATCATTGCATTAAATCCAACATTTTGCTTATTGCAGGTTACATAAAATGTTACATTCTAAAAAAACGCAAAGAAAATAAATATATTTTCACAGTCTCTATTTCAATTATGTAACAAATTACTCAACTCGTGACGACAATATAAATTTAGAGAAGTTATTTGTCTTGTATGAAACAATTCAGGTTAAAGTTTTTCAAGCATTTTTTTTATCAGTTCCGTCATTTTCACTTCGGCTGCCGCTCCTACTTTTTGAACTTCTTCGTGCGAAACTTCTATTATTTTTCCTTCTACTCCAAGATCAGTAATTATAGAAATCGCAAACACTGGAATATTCGAATGTCGCGCAACAATTACTTCCGGCACTGTTGACATGCCTACGGCATCGCCACCTATAATTCTGAAATATTTGTATTCTGACGGTGTTTCAAATGTAGGTCCTGTTGTGCCTACATAAACGCCATGTTGTATTTTTATTCCGAGGTCTGCGGCGGTTTTGTCGGCAAGGGAAATTAGTTTTTTGCTGTATGCTTCGCTCATATCAGGAAAACGCACACCAAGTTCATTATGGTTTTTTCCTAAAAGTGGATTCGGCATAAGATTTATATGGTCGCGCAAAATCATTAAATCGCCTGTCTCAAAATCAGGATTCACTCCGCCGCTTGCATTCGATACAAATAAATACTTAATATTCAGTTCTTTCATCACTCTAACTGGAAATGTTACCTGTTTCATGTCGTAGCCTTCATAAAAATGGAATCGACCTTGCATTGCCATTACATTTTTGCCTCCAAGTTGTCCAAAAATCAAGCGTCCGCTATGTCCTTCTACCGTTGATACGGGAAAATTTGGAATGTCTGCATATTCGAGAATTTCTTGATTTTCAATTTTCTTTACCAATCCGCCCAAACCTGTTCCGAGAATTATTCCGATTTCAGGCTGTGTTTTTATTTTACTGCAAATAAAATTTGCCGTTTCTTTTATTTTTCCTGTCATAATATGTAGTATTAGTAATAATTTATTGTTATTAAGCAAAATATAGCCTTTTATTGAACCATAATAAAATGAATAAAATACATTTTTAAAAAAGGTTTTTGACGAAGCAAAATTACAAATATTTTTAATATTTTTGGTTTTCTCGATAATATTATTTTAAGACTTTTTCAAAACCATTAAAGTTTTAAAATATAATACTGATTGACAAAAATTTCAGATAGTATCATACAATGTGTGATAGCATCCAGTACCTAATTTAAACAACGAAAACTGCTTTTTTTGAGCAGTTCTCGTTGTTATTTAACATCAAACCTGTTTTATGAAATTAATTTCCTCCCGACAAAACGATAAGCGATAATCCTGCTAGAAAAAATAAAAACATAATTGTTAAAAGTCTATTCACCGATTTATTGCCTTTGGTAAATTCTTTCCATATAAACACTCCCCATAAAGCAGCTATCATAGGAGCGCCCTGTCCCAAAGCATAAGAAATGGGAGCGCCAGCTTTTCCTGCGGCAATATAACTGAATAAAGTGCCTAATGCCCAAATACAGCCGCCGAAAATACCTACAAGATGAGTACCGAATTTGCCTGAAAAATATTGTTTATATGTTACTTTTTCCCCTACAAAGGGCTTTTTCATTACAAACGTATTGAACAGAAAATTGCTAATAAAAATACCTGTTGCAAAAATAAAAAATGCCGTATAGGGAATAGCAAGTCCATTTGTTGGAGATTCAAAATTATTCAAATCCATAGCAGACGCAACAAAACGATAGAAAAATGACATTAATACGCCTGCTACAGCCGCAAGTAATATTCCTTTTTTTACATTCGGATTGGCAACTCCGCTCCTGTTGTTTTTACCTGAAGCAATTCCATTGCATATTATGGCTATCACAATTAACGCAACTCCAATAAACAGTAATGCAGGATCGCCTTTGGGTGTGCTGAAATAATTGATGAATACGCCTAAAACCAAAGCCAAGCCAACTCCCAAGGGAAAAGCAACAGCCATGCCTGCTATTGATACCGATGCTGAAAGCAATATATTGGAAGCATTGAAGATAACGCCGCCAATAAACGCGTTTAATATGTTGCCGCCTTCTATTTGCTGAATGTCTTCAATAAAACTTCTGCCAGAATCGCCAATACTGCCCAATGTAAAAGCCATTATAACGGCAAATATCAGGATTCCTATAGTATAATCCCAATAAAACAATTCGTATCTCCATGTTTTACCTGCCAGTTTTTGAGTATTTCCCCACGATCCCCAGCATAACATCGTGACGATGCAAAATAATATTGCCAACGAATAATTTTCTATTATAAACATAACTTTAATTTTTATTTGATTGATGATTAGTTAAATATGGTTTGTCCGAATATATAATTACATCTCTAAAATTTATAGAAACGCCATCTTCTGGATTTAACCATTTAAATGTTACGGTATGAGTCTGGTTAGGAAGCTGATATTTCCAAAATATTTCGTTACGTCGCGTACGGTAATCGGCAGGCATATTAACTGTTTCTACTGCTTTGCCATCTATACTGACCAATATCTTTGCTGCATAATTTGCATTTTTAAAAGGCGCATTATTATTTCTGCTTCCGCTACCTGATGAAACATTGCCTCTGAAAACAACTCCCGTACCTGCAAACACAAATTCTCCAATGTCATTTATTTTTTTGCGAAGTTCTCGGTTTTCAACGGGATACAGTCCATCAAAAGATTTTTCGTAATTAACGGCAATCGGTTGCTGGCAAGCAATAGCTATATTTTCGCCATCTACATTACCTCCTTCTCTTTCTATTACCTGAACGGCTTGGTCAAAACTCATTTGGTACGCTTTACTTAATGATATATCGGTATATGCAAAATTCATGTCTTCTACCTCTTTCAGATTTTTCATCCAGTATTCGGGAATATTGTCGTAACCGAGTATTACGCCTAAAATTCCTGCTACTGAAGCCGGATTGCAATCGGAATCCTGACCGCAGCGAGTTGCAATATCCATGCTTTTATAAAAATCGCCTTCGCCGTAAAGCAAACCTGTTAATATGTATGCGCTGTTAATAAGGGCATCTATATTAAAAGGAACAAAAACTCCATCGGGACAGCCAATATCAGAACTCCATTTTTTCTCACATTCAAACCATGTTTGTTTCCAATCATCAGGAAATTGTTTGTGCCATTTTATCACATCGCTCATGCATTTGTAATATGTACTTTGTTCGGGAATTGTTTTTAGCGCTTCTGTTACTATAAATTCGATATCATTCGAAATAAAAGCAAGAGTGTATATTGCGCCAACATATACTCCGCCGTACCAGCCATCGCCGTAATTCATAATATGACCGACTTTATCGGATATTTCGGATGCTGTGTTTGGCATTCCGGGCGACATAATACCTGCATAGTCGGCTTCTATTTGATAATCTAGATCATCAGCATGAGGATTATTTAGCCAGTGTCCCGACTGAGGAGGCATTATTCCGTTAAGAATATTGTAGCGGGCAGACTGATTGGCATGCCAAAGCGTGTATCCTGCCGTTGCAAAAGCCATTGCCAGCGAATCTGCAGGAGCATCTATGCCCAAACGTGCAAATACATCTACAAAGGTAAGATCCATGTAAATGTCATCGTAAAGACCGGGTGTGTGTTCATACCAATGTTTAATATATCCATCAGTCCAAATTATAGGAATATAATCTTGAATCATTGTTCCGTTATAACGGAATTCCGTTGGTCCACCATAAGTACATCCTATTGTTTGTCCTGCCCAGCCTCCTTTTATTTTATCCAAAAGTTGAGTTTTGGTAATAGTAAAGGTTTTTGGGACAGTAGGGCTGTATGTATTATTGTTTGAACAGCTTTTTGCCAGTAAAATTATAGCGGCAAAAACAAATATTGAAATTATTTTTTTCATTTCTTTTATTTTTAATTTTTTATATATCAACTTCATTTCTATAAGGCACAGATGATTGAGCGCCTTCGCGAGTAACCGATATGGCAGCCGTTTTACAGGCAAATCGCACAGCATCGACAATAGTTCTGTTTTCTGCCAGCGCAACGGCTAATGCGCCGTTGAAAACATCACCTGCGGCTGTTGTATCTATGGCTTTCACCTTGTAGGCATCTATGATGGCGCTTATGGTTTTATTATGCACCAAAGCCCCTCTGTCGCCCATGGTTATAATTACATTATCAACGCCCATATCTGCGATTTTTTTTGCTGCTTCAAAAGCTGACGAGTCATTTGTAATTGTTATTCCCGAAATCATTTCTGCTTCTGTTTCATTTGGCGTTATGATGTATAAATTGCTTATCAATTCTGCAGAGAGCGGTTGCGCCGGAGCCGGATTTAAAATCACTTTTTTGTTTTTTTCATTAGCCGTTTTTGCCACAAATTCTACTGTTTCCACAGGTATTTCCAATTGCATCAGAATTATATCCGCTTCTTCAATTGCTTCTTTTGCTTTTACAAGGTCTTCGCGCAAAAGATTGGCATTAGAACCTGAAGCGACAACTATACAGTTTTCTGCATTGGCATCTACAGTTATAAGCGCCACGCCCGAAGGATTTTTCGAGTCGAACAGAATATACGAAGTGTCTATTCCTTCTTCTTCAAATAATTGACAGGCTTGATGACCGAATACATCGCTTCCTGTTTTGCATATAAATACGGACTGCCCGCCAAGACGTGCAACCGTTACCGCCTGATTTGCTCCTTTTCCGCCGGGATTCATGAAAAAAGTGCCGCCTATAACCGTTTCGCCCGGTCGAGGCAAATGTTCGGTTTTTATAACCATATCGGTATTGGAACTGCCTACAATCAAAATTTTTTGTTTACTCATGTTCTAATTTAAAATTATTAATTAGTATAACCGCTATTTTGTACAAGATTGCTGTTGTTGACCATAGCGCGTGCAGGCACAGGAAATAATTCTGTGTGATTATCTGCTTCAGCTGGTTTGTGATCGCGAGCGGCAGTCCATTTTCCAAAACGAATCATATCCTGACGGCGCGAGCCTTCCCAAGCAAATTCCCGTCCTCTTTCCGCATATATTTCGTCAAGCGTAAGTTCTGCCGCCGTATAATCAGGCAATCCTGTACGGCTTCGCACTTCGTTGAACAGCGGCACGGCAAGCTCCGCATTACCTTGACGTACTAAGGCTTCTCCTTTCATCATCAAAATATCGGCATAGCGATATACTGCATAATCGTTGCTCATACATTCGCCCTGAAGTCCGTTTTCATATTCGTATTTTGCGAAACGGACGCCCTGATTATGACGGGCAGGATTTGACCAGTCGAAAAGCGAATTTATTTCAGGAGTGTAATTTACCTGTGTTCCATACCAAAGGAGCGGCGCGCCCGATGCATCTAATTGCGGTCCGTACAGCCACGTGTTACTTCTGCTGTCGCTTGTCAAATCAAAGGTTTCAAAAAAACTTTTTGAAGTGCAGAATCCATTCCAGCTTTCGTCAATAATGCCAAATGTTCTTGTACTTTCCCAGTGAAGGGTAAGTTGATGAAAACGGAATCTGCGCGCCCAGTTGCCGCCGTTGGCATAAACTTTATCGTACACTATGGCAAAAATATTTTCTTTGGATGATTGATTGTTAACTTTAAAATTAGTGAAATAATCATTTTCAAGTTGAAGAGTTCCCAACTTTATCACCGAATCGCAGGCATCTACAGTTTCCTGCCATTTTGGAGCGCCAAACCATTTTTCGGAATTAAGATACATTTTTGCCAAAATTGTATAAGCAAACGGTTTTGTTGCTCTGCCGTAATTTTCCGAAGGAGAATTAGCAAGTGAACTTGCGTTATTTTTTAACTCTTCTTCAACAAAAGAAAATATTTCGGCTCTTGTTTTTTGCTGAGGTATGCTTACATCGGCAAAATCAATTGAAAGCGGGATATTTCCAAAGAGATCCATTGCATTAAAATAAAACCATGCACGCATCACTTTAATTTCGGCTATCATATTTTCTTTGACAGGGAAATCAAGCGTTGACTGCGAAAATTCGTACAATATCTGGTTGCACAGCGATATTCCCGTAAACAGGAAATCCCATGTTTGATAGATATTGTCGTGAGCGGGAGTAAATGTATGAGCATGAAGATCGCGCCATACGCCGCCATCATCCCATTGATTAAATTCGCGTAGCGGGCTTAATGCTTCGTCTGTTGAAACTGTTATTGTTCCCCAGATATTGTAGTAATGCGTATATCCAAGCAGATGGCTGTAAACTCGCCCTGCGCTCATCAAAAATTCTTCTTCTGTTGTAAAGAATTTATCCGATGGTATGGATGAATATATTGTTTCATCCAGATTTGTACACGAAAAGAATGACAGTATAAAAACTGTTGTTATTAATATCTTTTTCATCATTTATTTATTTTTAGTTTGTTAAAATGTTATTTTAATGCCGGCTACAAATGTTTTTGTACGCGGATAAAAATCATACCAGTCAATACCGGGCTGCAGTCCAGACAGACTTATTTCAGGGTCAATTCCCCTGTATCCGGTAACAGTTAGAAGATTTTGTCCAGTAATATATATTCTTAATTTTGATATATACTCAGATTTTAAGGAAACATTATACCCTATTGTAATATTGTCGAGTTTTAAAAACGAGCCATCTTCAACAAAACGGGATGAATAGTATGCTCCTCCTGTGTAATCACTGTCCAAAGATGATTTGAGAATATTTTTTGTTCCCAGATAAGCAGGACCTTCATAATAAACTCTTGTTTGATTAAGCACATCATTGCCGATTGAACCTCTTATGAGAAAACTGAAATCGAAGTTTTTGTATGTAAAAGTATTTTGCAGTGAAAAAATAAAATCAGGATAAGCGTTTCCTATAATTTGATAATCGGCTTCACTAATTCCTTCTACGCCGTCCAAGTCTTCGTATTTCGCTCCGCCGCTATCATCAAATCCAAGAAATTTTGGTCCGTAAAAATTGCCGAGCGACCAGCCTTCTTCTATTCTCATCGTGTAAATTTTCAAATCATCGCCAAAGTAGCCTAAATCAAGAGCATCCATGGCATAATCGGCATTGGAAAAACTTACTAGCTTATTTGTATTGTGGCTTATTGTTCCAGTAACATTCCATCTGAAATTTTTTGAAGTATAAGGTATGCCTGATATTCGTAATTCTACGCCTTTATTATCAATAATTCCAACATTGGCAAATTTTCTGTTGTAAAGATTAGGAGGAACAGGAACTGAATATGTGTATAATAAATCGGTTGTACGACGGTTATAAAAATCAAAATTTACATTTAATCTATTATCAAAAATGCCTGCATCAAAACCTATATTAAATTCCTGTTTTTTCTCCCATTTCAAATCAAAATTTGGATTACGCCCCGGTTCGTAGGTACTCATCCAGTTTCCATTATAATAAAAATTGGACGCACCTTTGCGCAAAATGGCAAGAGATTGATAATTTCCTATTTCCTGATTTCCTGTAACGCCAAAACCTGCTCGCAATTTAATATCGTTCACCCATTTCACATTTTCCATAAACGCTTCTTTTGAAAGTCGCCAGCCTATGCTTAATCCGGGAAACAGCCCCCATTTATGATTTTTGCCGAAACGCGAAGAACCTTCGTGTCGAAGCGATGCTGAAAGGAGATATTTTTCCTTGTAATTATACATTACCCGCCCAAAAAATGAAATAAGTTTGCTTGATGATTTTGAACTTGACATGGTTGCCAAACCATCCTTTATGGCGGCTCCAGCTCCCAAATTATAAAAAGAAAACATATCGCTATCAA
This sequence comes from Prevotellaceae bacterium, assembly GCA_031276235.1. Taxonomy (GTDB): domain Bacteria; phylum Bacteroidota; class Bacteroidia; order Bacteroidales; family UBA932; genus JAIRKV01. Next base: position 23,986 of record JAISNL010000031.1, read on the forward strand.
ACTTATAATTCATTGCACTGTACGATTCGTTCCACTGTTCGCTGTACGAATAACCGAATATTGCCTGTATTCTGTGATCATTGAACAAGGCAGAATAATCCAGATAAGGTTCTATTGATTTTGATTTGCCATGATTATTATACGTTTCAGCTCTACCATCATTGCCAATATACACGGGATTGTATTTGCCATAATAATGCCCATAACTTTCGCCGGTTTCAGTAAACGACACAAGAGTATGAATCTTAAAACCATCAATAATTGATAATGACGCATTTATGCTTCCTGTAAATTGTTTGCGTTTGCCCGAATCATCAAACTGTTCAAGCATTGCCACAGGATTATAATATTCCATTGCTCCCACATAGTAATAATTTCCATATTGAGCAGGAGTATTTTCGTCTGCATATATCGGTTCTGTGGGATTGTGAAACATTGCTTGGCGCAGAATATAAGTATCGGCATAAACGCTTTTTGATGTTGAATACGTAACATTGTAATCAAGCCTGAGACGGTCGTTAACAAGTAATTGCGAAACATTGATTCTGGTTCTTAAACTTTCTTTGCTGCTCTTTTTCACAAGTCCTCTGTCATTAGTCCACGAAATACCTGCGCGATAACTGAGCGAACGGGCGCCTCCCGAAGAAGACAGTTCGTAATTTTGAGTTAAAGGCGATTGCGTAACTTGGTCAAACCAGTCGGTAGAGGCTCCGTGGTCAGCGCTATTACTCATTCCGTACCTTGCAAGAGCAGCACGAAATTCATCGGCAGTCAGCATATCAGGTTTTTTATCAACCGTTTGATATGCAATATACGATGAAAATTCCAACCTACTCGTACCCGGAACAGCCTTTTTGGTTGTAACCAAAATAACTCCGTTTGTAGCGCGAGTACCATAAATAGCGGCGGCAGAACCATCTCTCAATACATCTATTGTTTGAATTTCGCTTGAACTCAAAGATGATAAATCTCCGCCAACAACGCCATCAATAACAATAAGAGGCGATGCTCCTCCCGACATGGTAGTAATGCCGCGCAGTTGGATTTGAAACGAACCGTTAGGGTCGCCGCCATCAGGACGAATGATATTTAATCCGGCAATCTGACCCTGCAGCAATTGAACAGGATCGGTAATATTGCCGCTTTTAAAATCATCGCTGGTAATAGAAGATACCGAGCCGGTAACTTCTTTTTTGGTAGTAGTTCCATAGCCAATAACGATTAATTCATCAAGTTCGCTGATGTCTTCCACCATAAATACTTCAATATGGGACTGATTTGATATTTCTATTTCCTGCGTTACATATCCCATAAAATAAAACACAAGCACATCGCCGGATGCGGCAGTAATAGAAAAATTACCATCTGCATCTGTTGTTACTGCTGAATTAGCGCCTTTCACATTGACGGTAGTTCCAGAAAGAGGCGTATTGGTTGCGGTCTCTGTTACCTTGCCGCTCACAGTTCGTTTTTGCTGAGCATAACCGGCATAAACCGAACCCGCCAGCATAATAGCTGTAAATAAAATTACAGCAAATTTTCTTTTTACATGGATCTTCATTTCTACTTTAATTTTAATTAGAGTTTTGATTTCGTGATGTTATTTAATAAATATGAAATTCACGTTTAATTTATTAAATTGCAGTTACAAAATTACAGAGATGTTCATCTCAAAAAAGGACAAAATCACCATTTTTATATAATCCCAAACAGCATTTTAATTATGATTGAAAATTTTAAATATATTTATATCATATATTTATGAAAACATAATATAATATTTTTCACATTTTTTTTGTTATTTGAAGTAATATCATTTTCTTTGCTAAAAATTAAATTATCTATAAAATTTATGAAAAAATTAACTTCCCTGATGATATTAATCGAGTCGCTGTCAAAAGCCGAAAAACGATATTTTCGCCTTTTTTCAAATCTACAGTCTGGCGATAAAAAATATGTATATCTGTTTGATTTGATTGTTGCGCACAACAGTATTGATGCCGTTTATACTCAATTTTGCAAAAAATACAACAGCGCAAATTTCAATATAACGGTGAAGCATCTTTATCAAACAGTAATGGACTGTTTGATATATTTGCATCGCAAGATGGATATACAAACAAAAATATTTGCGTTGATTTCCGAAGCAAATATACTGTTTGAACGAGCATTGACGGACGAATCCATGAAAACATTGAAAAAAGCAAAAACTATGGCTTTGACATACGAAATATATCCGATGCTGATATTCTTGCGCCGAACAGAGCTTGAATATCTGAACGCAACAAATTTTGAAAATATAAGCGAACGTCAGCTTGTAAGCAAGCAAATGAAAATTATGGAAGATATGAAATACAACAGAAGTTCAAATCTTCATTCGCAACTTTACGATATTCTCAAACATCGGCTTTTTTATAAGGGATACGCCAAGTCGGAAAAACAGAAACAAAGCCTGAATGATTTGATTTTAAGCGAACTTAATATAGTTGCCAATAATTCATATAAAGGATTTGAAACTCAAAAACTGCATTTGCTGTTTCAAGCCACCTATTATCTTGATTCTGGAAATTACAAAATGGCTATTCGTTTCTACCAGACTTTGATTGACATGTTTGAAGCAAACAAACACATGATTTTGAATCCGCCGATTTATTATTTACAGGCAATAACAGGAATCTTAAACAGTTTGAAACTTGCTTCGCTGTACGGTGAAATGCCGTTTTTCATAAACAAACTCAAAATGATTGAACAGGGCGCTTATGCAGATGATTTCATTCTGAATATTCGCGCATTTGTTTTTCTGTACGAATTTTCATGTGCGTTCAATACGGGCAATTTCACAGCGGCAGCCGATTTGACTGTAAAATACAACGAAGATTTATTTAAAAACATGTCGCTGCTGAGACTGGAAATGCAACTTGACATACTGATTGATTTAACAGTTCTCGACATGGCTGCCGGAAATATTAAAAACGCCAGAAAACACATGAAAACAATTATGAGTTCAGGCAAACTGTTTTATGTTTTGCCCGCTTACAGATATGCCCGACTGATAAACCTCATATTGCAGGCAGAATCTGAAAATTATGATTTTTTTGAAAACGAAATAAAATCAATAAAACGCAGTATTCGCAGCGAAAAACATTTGTATATTACCGAAAAATTACTGTTCAGGTTTATTCAAAATCATTATTTGCTGAACGACAAAAAAGTGCGCGAAAAATTAAAGCGGCAGTTTGAAAAAGAAGTCGCCAAAATAAAGCAAAACAAGTACGAACAGCAATTGCTCGTCGTTTTTGACTTCATATCGTGGATGCAAAGCAAACTTACAAATCGCAGATTAGACGATATTTTAGCCGAAAAAAACTGTACCCGTTCAATCATCTGAAATATGAAAGTTTCTGAATTTGGTTCGTCATTGCAAACCCTCATGGTGAAGCAATCCAGAGGATTTTTTATTTGTTTTATCTTTATTGTTTTCTCTGGATTGCTTTGTCGCTCCGCTCCTCGCAATGACGTTCTAACCTACGCATCTTTGTCATAAACCTACGCATCTTTGAGGCAAACCTACGCATCTTTGAGGCAAACCTACGCATCTTTGAGCTAAACCTACGCATCTTTAAGCTAAACCTACGCATCTTTGAGCCAAACCTACGCATCTTTAAGCCAAACCTACGCATCTTTGAGCCAAACCTACGCATCTTTGAGCCAAACCTACGCATCTTTAAGCCAAACCTATACGCACTTTTAAGCCAAACGTACGCACTTTTGAGCCAAACGTACGCACTTTTGAGCCAAACGTACGCACTTTTGAGCCAAACGTACGCACTTTTGAGCCAAACGTACGCACTTTTAAGCCAAACGTACGCACTTTTGAGCCAAACGTACGCACTTTTGAGCCAAACGTACGCACTTTTAAGTCAAACGTACGCACTTTTGAGTCAAACGTACGCACTTTTAAGCCAAAGCGCTTTTATGTAAGCGATGGCAAAATCATATCTTTGAACGGTTTTTAAGGTATCATATTATTACAAAGTCGGCGCTTACGGAAATAACTAATCCTGACAGTGAATTGCGTTACCCAAGTCTTTAATAAGATTGAAACAGTTTCTTATCTATCAATAATTTTCGTATAAATTTGCAATAAATTTTTATTTGTTTTAGCGTAAAATCAAATTTTTCGTGTACTTTTGCACAAAATTAAATAAGGGGTGCCTTAATATTACGGGCTGAGATTATACCCATTTTACCTGATTCGGATAATGCCGACGTAGGGAATGATAGAAGAGAATCCCCTTTTCTGTATTAATCATAAAAAATAGAAAAGATGAAAAAAAATGTTACTGTAATGTTTGTGTTTTGCTCGCTGCTTGCACGGGCATATTCACAGGAAAACGACACTACTCAGGTTTTCGCGCTGGACGAAATACATGTAATTGCCACACGCGCCGAAAACAGGACTCCAGTTACACATTCGCTGGTAACTAAAAGTCAGATTGAAAGCTCCAACTACGGACAGGATGTTCCGTTCATACTTATGCTTATGCCCTCAACGCTTGCAACTTCGGATGCCGGCGCGGGAATAGGTTACACAGGCGTTCGCATTCGCGGCATCGACCCTACCCGCATCAACGTAACAGCCAACAGTATTCCGCTCAACGATGCCGAAAGCCATTCGCTGTACTGGGTAAATTTGCCCGACTTTGTTTCGTCGCTTTCCGATATTCAGGTGCAGCGCGGAGCAGGCGCATCCACTAACGGAGCGGGAGCGTTCGGAGCAAGCATAAACATGCGCACCGAATCGATGAGTTACGAACCTTACGGACATGTTGCGCTGTCAGCAGGCGCGTACAATACGCATCGCGAAACAGTGAAACTTGGAACAGGTCTTTTGAAAAATCATTTTGCGTTCAGCGCCCGACTGTCCAATATCGGTTCGGATGGATATATTGACAGAGCATCGTCAAAACTGCGCTCGTATTTTGCTCAGGGCGCATACTACGGCAGCAGCGCAGTCATCAAGTTTATAACTTTTGGCGGAAAAGAAGAAACATATCACGCATGGGATGGCATAGATGCCGAACAAATGAAAAAAAACCGAAGATACAATCCCTGCGGCGAAATACAGGATGAAAATGGCAATGTGGAAGGCTTTTATGAAAATCAAATCGACAGTTATATTCAACACAACTATCAATTGCTGTACAGTCAGCGTTTGAACGACAACTGGAATTTTAACGTAACGCTGCATTACACGCGCGGCGATGGATATTACGAAGAATACAAAAACGCCCGAACGCTTGTTGAATACGGCTTGCAGCCGTTTACGGTTGATGGCGAAACAGTAAAAAAATCCAATCTCATACGTAAAAAACAAATGTATAATGATTTCTATGGAAGTATTTTTTCGTTGAATTATAAAAAGCAGCGATTTTCAGCATCTCTGGGCGGCGGCATCAACAAATATACGGGCGACCACTGGGGAAATGTAATCTGGATAAAAAATTATGTAGGAAATCTTGATGCAAATCATGAATATTATCGTAACTCTACCGATAAGGCGGATGCCAATATTTTCATAAAAGCAAATTATGAGATACTCAAAAATATTAGTTTTTATGCAGATGTTCAATATCGCCGCATAAGCCATGAAATACAGGGCGAAAATGATAACTGGGACTGGATAAACGAAAAAATGCAGGGCTTGAATGTTGACAATATTTATAACTTTTTCAATCCCAAATCAGGTTTTCATTATCAGATAAACGACAAAAACGACGCTTATATTTCGTTTGCCGTTGCCAATAAAGAACCTACGAGAAACAATTTTACGGATGCAAAATTTGATGCTGTACCTAAATCGGAACAGCTTTTGGATTATGAACTTGGTTACAATTTTCGCAGCAGCGCAATTCATTTCGGAGCAACTCTGTATTACATGAATTATAAAAATCAGCTTGTGCTTACAGGCGAAACAAACGATATTGGCGAGGCGCTTACAGATAACGTTGCCAAAAGTTACCGTGCGGGAATAGAACTTATGTTTGGAATAAAACTTACAGACTGGCTGCATTGGAATGTTAACACAACTTTCAGCCAAAACAGAATTAAAGATTATACCGAATATCTTGACGATTATGACGAAGACTGGAATGCGCTTTATTCGCAAACGCCAAATTACATGCCGTCAACCAGCATAGCATATTCTCCGTCTGTAATTGCCAATTCGCTTGTGTCGGTCAGGTTAGGAAATTTCAACGCTGCATTGCAGTCTGTTTACGCAGGCAAGCAATATGTTACAAATTCAAAACAGGATGATTTGAAACTTGACGCATATTTTATCAACAATTTGAGAATAGATTACGCTTTGCAAACAAAATCGTCAGGCAGATATACTTTGGGGCTTGCAATCAACAATATTTTCAATAAAAAATACAGCAGCAACGGCTGGGGAAGCAGTTCATACATTAAAGATGCAGACGGAAAGGTTTTGTATCGCTCCAACTATATGGGATATTATCCGCAGGCTACATGCAATTTTATGATAAACCTGTCGATGCAATTTTAATGGAATACTGTAATGGAACTTAAAACCATACTTCAAATAGCAGGCGTAACGCTGGGTTTGCTGTATCTGTATTTTGAATACAAGGCAAACATTTATTTGTGGGTTATAGGAATGATTATGCCCGCAGTTCACGGATTTCTGTATTTCAAACAAGGATTATACGCCGATATGGGAATGAATGTTTATTACATTCTTGCCGGAATTTACGGATGGACTGTGTGGAACAACCGCAAACCTGCAAACAAAAAAACGTACAGCATAAGCAGAACGCCAGTGCGCAATTACCTGTATCTTGGTTTGATATTTGTGATTATCGACTTGTTTATAACATATATTTTGATTGCATACACCGACAGCAAAGTGCCTTATGCCGATGCGTTTACAACATCGCTCAGCGTTATTGCAATGTGGATGCTTTCGCGCAAATATGTTGAGCAGTGGCTTGTATGGCTTGTGGTGGACGTTGTTACATGCTGGCTGTATATTTATAAGGATATTCCAATCACGGCGTCGCTTTATATGCTGTATTCATGTTTGGCTGTTGCCGGCTATTTGCGCTGGCTGAAGATGATGAAAGCGAGCGATAATGCTTAGCGATAAAAAATAAATAAGGTATAACAAAAGAAAATCTCATTTTGACCTAATTTTCCCTGCAAAACAAGCATAATAGCCACAGTAAACCAATAATGACTACCTTATTACCTCATTATTCTTGCTTCCCGATTAATGAGGTAATTGTATGTTATTTTTCTATGCTACTGATGTTGTTTTGTGGTTTTTGAATTAGGTGAAAATTAGGTTTTATCATCGCTTGGCAACATTAGGAACTTTTATATTCTATTAATTTTTCATCCCTTAATACTTTACAGAAGGCTGCAGGAAGGTTTTATACAGTGTAAAAAGATTGCCGCAGGTCTGCAGGAAGGTTTTATACTGTGTAGAAAGGTTGCCGCAGGGCTGCAGGAAGGTTTTATACAGTGTAAAAAGGTTGCCGCAGGCGTGCAGGAAGGTTTTAAACAGTGTAAAAAGATTGCCGCAGGTCTGCAGGAAGGTTTTAAACAGTGTAAAAAGGTTGCCGCAGGTCTGCAGGAAGGTTTTAAACAGTGTAGAAGGGTTGCCGCAGGGCTGCAGGAAGGTTTTATACAGTGTAAAAAGGTTGCCGCAGGGCTGCAGGAAAGTTTTATACAGTGTAGAAAGGTTGCCGCAGGCAATATTTGTAATAGAATAAAAGGCAGCATTGCAGTCAGAATATTTGTACGCTTTATATATTGTATGCCGATAAAATATCAGGCTGGTACGAAAGGAGAGATTAAATTTCTTTTACTGATATTCAAAAAAGTTTCTGTTATTACATTTTGCCCTTTTGAATTTGGATGTGTGCCATCTTCACACAATAAATCATCTATTCTAAAATACTGTAAAAAAGCGCTGCGTATATCAACTATAAGAGTATTTGTTTTATATGCAATATATTCTATTGCACGAGAGTATTTTTCCTGCCATCGGTAAATAGTGTTCACAGTTCCTAACCACTTTAATATATTATCTTTGTTGAGACCGTTACAGAACCAGTCAAAAAACCATTGGGGTTCAAGCGGCGGCAATGTAGCAACTATTGGTTCAATGCACTTTTCTTTCAGTAAATTTATCATTTTTAAATAAATATCAATAAATGTCGCAAGTGGTGTTTTTGGGATATGTTTATCATAGGGACGTTCTGCGATTTCTTTCCAGTTAAAATCACAATCATTACCGCCATATTCTAATACGGCAATATCAAAAGACATTTTTCCCAGTCTGCGTTGCAACATCATATTGCCTTTATTTATTGTGCAGCCAAACACAGAAAAGTTGTCAACCGAGACTAAATGTTTATGCTCAATTTGATCAATATCAATACAGTTATTAACAATATATTTTTTTGTACAGGAATCCAGTTGAATGCCACGTAATATGGAATCCCCAAAAACAGCTGCTTTTTTCATTATTTTAAATCTTTATATGTTTGGAAGCATGCAATATACTCAATTGCATTTGCGCCACCAAGTATGGCGGCGCTTGCTACTCTTACACAGATCCGTTTTTTATACTTCATAAGGTTACTGATATATGCAAAAATCGAACTGCCGTTTTCTCAAAATATCAACGTGCATAACCTACGGGATTGTTAATCATCGGAATTTGCGTTTCGGTAAGTTTCAGAACTTTTTTAAGTTCATCTTTGTTCATGTAAACTCGCGGCACGGTAACAAAACCGCAGCCCGAAGCAAAAAGCATAATATTTTGCGAAACAATGCCTGCATCCAGCGCTCCCCACTGCTTTTGAGTTTCGAAATCCAAACCTTTAAAACGCGATATGTCGGATACAATGAGCAAAGAAACAGGCGCATCCATTACCGAAACCTGTCTGTCGGCAATCAATCCGCGATAATCTCCTTCGGCAACAGGCTTTAATTCATGGTTTTTGGCATCGTAAAGATAAGCGCCTTCTTCCATAATTGCGTACACATCAATATCCTGATCGTTGCGTGCGGTAGCCGCCGTTCGCCGTCCATCAGAACGATTTACTCCATTAGCCGCCCATAACAGATCTGACAAATCCTGCAAATTCAGTTTATCGGTAGAAAATTCACGCGTAGAATGGCGGTCATTCAGCGCTTTCATCACAGTTGTTCCTCTGTCTTTATTCGGCTCGTTAAGTTTTATCGGCGTTAAATTTTGCGCGCCTGCAATTGCTGTCATGAACAGCATTGTAACAATAATTGATATTTTTTTCATGTCTTTGAAATTAATTTGTTTATAATTATGCGCAAAGATAAAATAATTTTTGTTAATTTTTATGGGCAATGAAAAATAATGCAAAAAATATTTTCGTCAACTGACGGAAACTTTAATTTATCAACAGTCAAATAATCATATTTTGATGTTTCGCAGTTTGTACAATTAAGAAAAATATCGGCGTTAATGCTTTATTAATCTCAAATTTATTAATTTTGCACGATAAGATTAAAATTGATTTATGTATTCATTTAATTCAAAACTGCGTGTAAGATATTATGAAACAGATAAAATGGGAATAGTTCATCATTCAAACTATGTGCGTTATTACGAATATGCGCGTATGGAAATGATGATGAATCTTGGACTGTCATACGGAACAATGGAAAAGGAAGGCGTAATGATGCCTGTAATTTCGGTATCAAGCAGATATATTAAGCCTGCTTACTACGAAGATGAACTTGTAGTGCGAGTAATATTAAATGACTTGCCTACTGCGAAAATATGTTTTTGCTACGAAATATTCAATCAGCATGGAGATTTGATAAATAAGGGCGAAACAGTTTTGTCGTTTACAAATATTGCAACCGGTCGTCCCTGCCGTCCACCGCAACGTTTGACAGACATACTCAAAAAAGTGATATAATGAACATTAATAAAAAAATTAATGTTGACATTAAATATTAAATATTAAATCGAAATGATTATTCCTGCATTTGACAATATAATCTCTGTTTTGCTGGCAATATACCCGCTAATTGCATTTTGCGTTGCCGTGTATATAATTTACAAACACAAAGATTCGGTAAAAACAATATCATGGCTGATATTATTGTTTATGCTGCCTCTTGTGGGATTAATACTCTTCTTTTTTTTCGGACAAAATTATCGAAAGAAAAAACTGTTCGGGCGCAAAGCCTTGCACGATATTAAATTTATTGACAACATCAGTTCGCGTCAGGCAGGATTACTGAAACGCAACAAACTTTTTGATTCCAGATCGGAACTGAATAATTATAAAAATACAATAGCATTATTGCTTAACAACAGTAAATCAATATTGACAGAATACAACAGCGTGAAATTGTATTATGATGGAGCAAGTATGATATCGGCGCTGAAACAGGCTTTGCTTGATGCAAAAAATTCAATACATTTTCAATTTTATATTATTGAACGTGGAAAAGTTTATAACGAAATTCGCGATATATTAATAAAAAAGGCAAAAGAAGGAGTCGCCGTCCGCATAATATACGACGATTTTGGAAGCTGGGCGCTGAAAAAGAAAGATGTAAAAACATTTAAAAAAAACGGCATAGAAATTTTTGCCTTCAGCAAAGTTCGTTTTCATCAACTCACAAGCAAAAGCAATTTTCGCAATCACCGCAAAATTGTTGTTATTGATGGCAAAACAGGCTTCGCAGGCGGAATGAATATTGCCGATCGCTACGTTTACGGAAACGAATATTTTCAGTGGTGGCGCGATACTCACATGCGCATACGCGGCGAAGCGGTGAACGTGCTTCAGATGATTTTTCTTGTTGACTGGTTTTTTGTTAGCAAGCAACAAATTTTTATTGATCACGAACGCTATTTTCCTAAATCAGTAATTGACGAAAAATGCAATATCCAAATAGCGGCATCCGGTCCAGACAGCGACTGGGCAAGTATCATGCAAACATATTTTTATGCAATATCATCGGCAAAGAAAAATATATATATAACATCGCCATATTTTATGCCTACCGAAAGCGTATTGACCGCCATAAAAGTTGCCGCTCTCAGCGGAGTTGATGTACGTATTATTTTACCCGGAAAATCGGATTCCAAAATCGTATATTGGGCAACGCTTGCCTATATTCAAGATTTGCTTGAAGCAGGCGTGAAAGTATATCTTTACAGCAAACGTGCATTCAATCACGCAAAAACAATCAGCATAGATGGTGAATTTTCCTCAATAGGTTCAGTAAATATGGACACGCGCAGTTTTGAATATAATTTTGAACTGACGGCTATTGTGTATGATAAAGCAATAGCATCAAGTCTCGAAAATCAATTTAGATACGACTGCAGCAAAAGTTCGCAGGTAACGTTGCGAATGTGGAATCGCCGTTCCATTCTGAAAAATCTTTCGTGCAGCATAGCGCGTTTGTTTTCGCCGCTTTTGTAATATATGCGGTAAAATATTTTGCTCTATGTAATTTTTCAAATCCTGAATTATGTTCATAAATCTTCAATTTTATATAAAAAAATCCGCACAAATTTATTGATTTTTTAAGATTTTTTGTGTTTTATTTTATCAGATTAAAAAAATATTATAATTTTGCATAATTAAAAATGATAATAATAATTTTATGATATAAAGACGAAAAAA
>JAISNL010000049.1 GCA_031276235.1 Prevotellaceae bacterium
TAATTCATCGCCAAAACTTATCAATGTGGTTGTGAGCGGGAATGTATCAGCGAGCGGCGGTGGTATCTATCTCAACGGCGGTTCGCCTGCGCTTACAAATATCACGGTAAGCGGCAACAGAGCAACAACAAGCGGCGGCGGAATATATACAAATAATTCGTCTCCGCAAATTGGCAATTCCATAGTTTGGGGCAATGCCGCAGGCAGCAGTAACAATGTTTATAGCACGGGCGGTTCTCCTGCATATCAATATTCGCTAATTCAGGATTTGAACCCATCAGGCACAGGCAACATTAATGGCACAAATCCGTCAAATGATCCTGCCTTTGTGCATCCTGTTTCAGCATTCAGTGCGCCAAGCATAGATGGCTATTATCGCCCGCAACTTGGCAGCCCAGCGCTAAATGCCGGCAATAACGCCCTCAACCGCGAACCGACAGACATAGAAAGCAATCCCCGCATACAGGAAAGCAAAATAGAATTAGGCGCATACGAAGTAAATTACAACTTTGAATGTAATTGCGAATAGGGAATGAGTAAATGAGTAAATCCACCCCGCAGGCTATGCCTGCGGGGTGGATTGCTGTTGACGGCTTGGATTAGTTGGGAAATCTTATTAGAAGAATGTGTTTTTCATTTCATTGTTAACTATTAATTATCCCTCTCAACTTTCAACGATATTAAAACAGAAGATTTGAAATTTTTCATATATCTTTGCATCGCCTTTTGCAATAAAAACAGTAATAGTGAACAACAAATAAATATTTATAATAACAACAGATAATGTTACATACAGCATCAAATAAAAAAGTAAGAGTGCGCTTTGCGCCGAGTCCTACGGGTCCATTGCATATTGGCGGAGTGCGCACTGCTCTGTTCAATTACCTTTTTGCAAAACAGCGCGGCGGCGAATTTATTCTGCGAATAGAAGATACGGACTCTGCCCGACTTGTGCCGGGCGCTGAAGAATATATTGCAGAATCGCTTAACTGGCTCGGATTGAAATTTGACGAAGGCGTTGGCATTGGCGGCGCTTTTGCTCCATACAAGCAAAGCGAGAGGAAAGATTTGTATTTTAAATATGCCTTACAGTTAATAGATTCGGGTAGCGCATACTATGCTTTCGACTCCGGCGAAGAACTTGACCTCATCCGCAAACAGCACGAAGCGCATGGAAAATCGTTTATCTACAATCACTCCGTGCGCAACTCAATGCAAACATCGCTTGACATGAGCGCCGCCGAACTGCAAAAACGGCTGGCTGACGGTAGCGGCTGGGTTATCAGATTTAAAATGCCACCCTGCGAAGATATTATAATGCACGATATTATACGCGGCGAAATAAAAGTAAATACCGATACGCTTGACGACAAGGTGCTGTTCAAATCTGCCGATATGCTGCCTACCTATCATTTGGCAAATATTGTTGATGATAAATTAATGGAAATTTCGCATGTTATACGCGGCGAAGAATGGCTGCCATCGCTGCCTTTGCACGTGCTGCTCTACCGCGCTTTTGGCTGGGAAAGTCCTGAATTTGCACATTTGTCGCTGCTACTCAAACCCGATGGCAAAGGCAAACTGAGCAAACGGGACGGCGACCGTTTGGGATTTCCCGTTTTTCCGATAGAATGGAAAAACGCCGAAGGCGAAATATCCTCAGGCTACCGCGAAGCGGGATATTTTCCCGAAGCGGTTGTAAATTTGCTTGCCCTGCTCGGATGGAATCCCGGCACGGAACAGGAAATATTCAGCATGGACGAACTTGTAGAAAACTTCAGCCTTGACCGCGTAATAAAATCGGGAGCAAAGTTTAATCCCGAAAAAGCTCGCTGGTTCAATCAACAGTATCTGAGGCAAAAAAGCGCTGAAGAACTTGCAAAACTGTATCAGCCCGTATTAAAGGCAAAAGGAATAAATGCAGACAACGACTTTGTTGCGGCAGTTTGCGAACTGATTAAGGAACGCGCTGCATTTGTAAATGATTTCTGGAATTTATCATCATACTTCTTTATTGCCCCCGAAACTTACGATGAAAAAGCGGCTGCAAAATACTGGTCGAGCGAAACGCCGCAACAGTTGCAGCACATCATTGAAATTATTGACAGCAAACCGTTCAACAAAGAACAGGCAAAACAGGAAGTTCACGCATGGATTAGCGACAGCGGGCTGAAAATGGGAAGCGTGATGAACGCCTTCAGGCTTTGCATTGTAGGCGCATCAATGGGCGCAGACATGTTTGACATTATTGAACTTACAGGCAAAGATGAAGCAGTGCGGCGCATAAAAAAAGCGATAGCCGCAATGAACGGCGGCATGTGAAAAGAACAGACTGTTTATCCAAATTAGCACTTACTGATTTTACGAAAATAATCACATTTAACAGTATAAAACATGAAAAATATAGCAATTGTAGCAGGCGGCAATTCGTCCGAATACGAAATCTCGCTAAAAAGCGCAGAACAGATAATGTCATCTGTAGATAAACAAAAATTTAATCCTTTCACTGTGATAATTAAAGGATCAGAATGGATTGTAAAACAGGAAAACAAGGCGGCAATAAATATTGACAAAAATGATTTTTCATTCACCGACACCGGAGTAAAAACAACTTTCGACTGTGCCTACGTAACCATTCACGGTACGCCGGGAGAAGATGGAAAATTGCAAGGATATTTTGACATGATACGCTTGCCTTACTCAACCTGCGATGTGCTGACCTCTGCGCTTTCGTTCAACAAATTTGCGTGCAAATCGTATCTGGCGACAGCCGGAATTTGCATGCCCAAAGGCATTCAGGCGCTGAAAGGCGAACAAATAGATGTGGACAGCATTGTGCGCATTCTCGGATTGCCCGTATTTGTGAAGCCTAACGAAGGCGGTTCGAGTTTCGGCATCAGCAAGGTAAAATCGGCAAACAATTTGCAAGCCGCCATTGATGAAGCATTCCGCGAAGACAAATCTGTAATTATCGAAGAGTTTATCGAAGGGCGCGAATTTACCTGCGGCATGATGAAAACAAGCGACAGAGAACTGCTGTTCCCAATAACCGAAATTATTACTCAAAACGAATTTTTCGATTACGATGCCAAATACAACGGGCAGTCGCAGGAAATAACGCCCGCAAATATTTCGGAAGAAGCCACACATTTGGTTTACGATGTTTCGTCATTGATTTATAACAAACTGCGCTGCAAAGGGCTTGTGAGGATTGACTATATTTACAGCCGAGGGAAACTGTATTTTCTCGAAATAAACATTGCCCCGGGCATGACTGCTCACAGCCTCGTTCCTCAACAGATTTGCTCAATGGGCGCAACGTTGACGGATATAATTTCCATGCAAATAGAAGATTTGCTGAAAAACGGCAAATGCCGCACGTGAATTTTGTTGTAATGTAATAATTAGATATGACTGTTGAAGAAGTTGCCGACAAACTGAAATCGGCATTGCATAAACATTTAGATAAAAATGAAATAAGACAGATAACCTTGCTGCTGTTGCAACATTTTTGGCAAATTTCGGCAGTGGAATTTTACACTGACAAGCAAAAAAAACTCAATGAAAAATATGATGAAGCGTTTACAAAATCACTGAACCTGTTGCGGCTGCATACTCCGATACAATATGTTTTGGGAAAAGCCGAGTTTTGCGGATTGCAATTTTCGGTTGATAAAAATGTTCTCATTCCGCGTCCTGAAACCGAAGAACTTGCATACTGGATAATTACCGAAAACAAAGACGCCAAAGCAATTATTGACGTTGGAACAGGAAGCGGCTGTATAGCCGTTGCCCTTGCAAAGAATTTGACGAACACAAAAATTTATGCGCTTGACATTTCGGAAAGGGCAATAGAAAAAGCAAGGCAAAATGCCGAAAACAACAATGTACGCGTCGAGTTTTTTTGCAGAGATATTTTGTCCGCAACTAATTTCACTCAAACAAAGTTCGATTGCATTGCAGGCAATCCTCCGTATATACGTGAATCCGAAAAGTTGCAAATGAAACGAAACGTTCTTGATTTTGAACCTCATTCGGCATTGTTTGTGCCTGACGGCGATGCATTGAGATATTACGGAGCGATTGCCGATTTTGCCATATCCAATCTTGCCGAAGATGGGAAAATCTATGTTGAAATAAACGAAAACCTTGCAGACGAAACACAAAATCTGTTCAAACATAAAGGATTTAGATATACGAAACTGAGAAAAGACCTGAACGGCAAAAACAGAATGTTGAAAATTAAATTTGTTGATTAAATATATCCAAAATGAAGCCGATAACTCCCGAAGAAGCGTTGATGCGCTTGCAGAAACTTTGCAGCGTTTGTGAAAAAAGCGTTTATGATTTGCGTCAGAAATTAATCAAATATCAGACAGATCCCGCAAAAATTGATGCAATAATACAAAAATTACAGGCTGCAGGTTTCGTTGACGATTGCCGTTTTGCCTGTGCATTTGCCTGCACAAAACATAAAATATCAAAATGGGGAAAACAAAAAATAGAATATCATCTTCGCTCCAAACAAATATCTGAAACAGCCATAGCAAAAGCGCTTAACGAAATATCGGATGAATCGTACGGCAAGACCATTGAGGATGAACTTGCAAAAAAACTGAAATCGCTACAAGCCGCATCTCATGCAGAACTTGTTGCAAAATTGATGAAATTTGCGCTTTCGCGCGGATATGATTATTCGGTTTCGTATGAAATAGTTAAAGATATGGTTTATAAACAATAAAACATCTGTTTACGAATAATTTATACAGTATTCTTTCAACGCAGCATCAGGCAAATAGAAATGATTGTATGGTTATCATATTTTTCTTATTGTTGTGTATTCGGCAAGCATTATCAATGCATTGCGGGCATCGCACGGTGGAAATTTTTCGAGTAAACTTATTGCCTGTCTGCAAAATCGGTTCATTTTTTGTTCGGCGTAAACAATTCCCTGCTGTCTGTTTATAAATTCTATTATATCATCAATAAAACAGGGATTTTCGGTGCAGTTTTTTATTTTTCGGATTATTGTTTTCTGTTCGTCTTCGGTAGAGCGTTTAAGCGCATAAATAAGCGGCAATGTCAGTTTATGTTCGCGCAGGTCGTTTCCGTATGATTTTCCTGTTTTGTTATCTTTATCAAAGTCCAGAATATCGTCTCTGATTTGAAAAGCCAGCCCTATATTTTTTCCTATTTCGGTCATTTGTTCTACTGTTGCATCATCAGCGTCAACCGATAATGCTCCGAAACGCGTACATGCGCATATCAGGCTTGCCGTTTTTTTATAAATCACTTTCAAATAATCTTCTTCGGTGGTGTCCATTGTTATTGATTTTTGTATTTGAAGCAATTCACCTTCGCTGAGGTGTTTCACAACTTCGGTTGCAGTTGAAATAACGTCGTATATTTTGTTTTTTGTGATAATATCAAGCGCTTTTGCCAGCAGATAATCGCCGACAAGTACAGCAATCTGCGGCGACCACTGCGATTGTATAGTAGGAATTCCGCGTCGTATTTCTGCTCCATCCACAATATCATCATGAATAAGAGTTGCCGTGTGCAGCAGTTCCATTGATTGCGCCGCAACATAAGTTTTTTTACATATTTTTCCGTTCATTTTTGCCGAAAGCAAAATGATTATCGGACGCAGCAATTTTCCTTCGGAGTCAAGCAAATATTGCGTAATGTCGTCAAACACAAAGCCGCTGGATGTAAGTTCTTCTTTGCTGAACTGTCTGAATTGCGCCAGCTCTTCGGTTATTGTTTTTTTTATATTTTCAAAAATTAAATCCATATTGAATTATTCAGTAATATTTTCGACTCAAACAACTGCAAATGTTATTGCATCGCTGCTCCATGGCGCAGAACTTTCGATGGCATCAAGTATCTGTTCGGGATTATCAACGAATTTCCACATATCAACTGCCTGCCTGTTCAGAAAATTTTCGTCAATCATTTTCGCAAACAGTTTTTTGAGATGATTATAAAATCCATTTGTATTGAGAATTATTACAGGTTTTGTGAATTGACCAAGCCTTTTAAGCGTTATAACTTCCATCAGTTCATCAAGCGTTCCGCAGCCTCCGGCAAGCGCTATTACTGCATCAACATTTTCTATCATTCGTTTTTTGCGTTCGCGCATGTCTTCAACAACAACAAGTTCGCTGAGTTCTTTGCTGTCCCATTCTACTGTTCGCATAAATTCGGGAATAACGCCTGTTACATAGCCGCCGTTTTTTACCGCTGTTTCGATTATTTTTCCCATTAACCCGTGCGAACCTCCGCCACAAACAATTACATATCCTGCTTTTATGAGTTCAAAAGCTACTTTTTCGGCTGCTTCAAAGTGTATGTTGTTGATTTTATCGCTTGACGAACAAAATATACAAATCCGTTTAATCATCTTCATTAAAAGTTTACGCAAAGTTACAAAAAAAACGGAAATTTGATTATTAAAAGTTAAATATTGCAGAAACGATGCATTAAAAATATGGGAAATTGGCGATTTTCAAGCAATTGAATGTCGGCTATTGATAATTAGTTAATAGTATTTACCTATGACAATATTCTGTTAATAGTCTTGACACAAATTAACCCAAAAGTCAAGAGTAGTCAACGCTATACAAAGACTACGATTTAATGAAATGTTTAGATAGTTTTATTTTTAGATAACTAATTGATGGATGCCATAAATTTACCTTTTTATTAACATGTGATTAGCAAGCAATAAATATGGTTAAATTTATGTGAATTTTAATGTTTTTATTTGATTTTTTTATAATTTTGCATTGCAAAATTATAGTTGTGATTAAAAATACTCATAATATTATCAAATTGTATAAGTTATTTAATTTATTGAATACGTTTTGTTGTGCTAACAGATTGATATTGCAGCAACATATAATTATTATATATGTCAAAATCTGCCGAATACGACTAAATCAAGTTTCAAAATTGTAGGAACAAATAAAACAGTCTTGCTTTGTTCGTTTTATAGAGTAATCTTTTTTACTCATGAAAAGGCAAATTATTATTAGCTCGCCTCAAGGCAGGCGAAAGAATAAAAAAATAGCCGATACCGAAAATTTATACAGTTTTGAATGTATAGGAATAGAAAAAAGCAACAGAGTAATGTATGAAAAAATTTATGAAGAAAAGCCTATATCAATTACAAGAGAAGATTTTATAAAAATTGCAAAAAGAAACCACGATAATCCTCAGGCTGCATTAGACCAGTTAGTAAGAAAACTTGGCGCTTTGAACGTAGATGAGTACAAAAATTACTTTGAAGGAAGAAAAATAAAATATAATCCAATAGAACTTGAATGATTGGAAACCAAAATTTCGGCAACCGATTTTTGATTGTTTTTTACACAAAGTTGCATCTGTTAATTGAAATTACACAATATCAAATTATCTGAAATGCGAAAATGATGCGCAAAAACATATTTTTGAGATAAATATATTAAAAATAAAATAATTATATCAACAAAATTATTTATTTACCGCAAAAATAATTAAAATGTTTTTTTGCCATATTTGTATAAAAAAGGTAGAAAAATTTTATTATTCAACCTGACTTTTTATCGAATAATGAACATTGATATTAACTTTTAACAAATAAAAATGTGAAATTTTATTTCAAATTGTATAATATCTATTTCACTGTATTATAATAATATAAATTACAATTTTAAGGCATTAATAAATACAATAGTCAATCAATATTTGATGATTTGAATAGTTTACTATTTCATAAAAAACTAACTGATTTTATCAATCGCTTTCTCGCTTTAATCTTTTATTATTATTCTCACTATTTCTTCCAATGCAGTTTTGTCAATATCGTCGAAAGTATTCAGCTTGTCGCTGTCAATATCAAGTACGGCAAAAATTCTGTTATTCTTAAAAAGAGGAACAACTATTTCGGACTTTGAATCAGAACTGCAAGCAATATGCCCCGGAAATTTATCTACATCAGCAACAATAACAGAGCGTTGCTCTTTCCAAGCCGTACCACAAACTCCGCAACCGAATTTTATTCGAGTGCAGGCTATCGTACCCTGAAAAGGACCAAGTACAAGTTCGTTATTATTATCGCATAAATAGAATCCAACCCAAATAAAATCAAATGTTTGACGTATTGCAGCCGTAATGTTTGCCATGTTTGCTATCATGTTTTTCTCGTTGTCTGTGAGAGATTTTATTTGCTCGGTCAAGCATTTGTAACGCTCTTGTTTATCGGCAGTTGCAGACAATTTAAGTTCTTCCATACTATATCGGTGTTTCCCATTCTATTAATGCACGGCAAATAGGTATATTGCCGCTGTTTTTTATTTCAAACAATGATTTTATGCCTCTCTGTTCGTAAGCTATTGTAAGAATATCACCATATTGAGATTCATGCAAAAAATTAATTTCAACATGAATAGGGTTTGTATTCGACAACAATTCTATCGGCAGCATGTCAATCATCAAAGTTAAATACCGCAGGGAATTTACATGCCGGTTGAAATCAATATCGCTATATACAATTTCATGTATTACAGTTTTTTGAGGATTAATTGCCGCTATTTTGCATGGAATTTTCACAGGAGATATGTCTGCACAAAGATATTTATTGTATTCGTCAACGTATCGCAAATCCACAGGTCGGCGCGTGGATATGTCAATCATTGCCCATTGCGTTACTGCGGCAAGTATGGAACGGCTGTTTTCGTCGGTAACTGTGAAATTGCGAGTGGTAAGCAATTTTCCGTAATCGTTAACCCATGTTGTAATATCAATCGATTCGTATTTATGCGGAAGCCTGTAAAAATCCAAAGCCATGCGCGATATAACCCACGAATGATTATCGTTGTTAAGTTTTTTTATTCCAAATCCCTTAGCATCTGCATCAACGCCTGCAATATCAATGATATAACCAATCATCGAAACAATAGTTGCCCGTAGCGAAAAGTCAACTTCGGATGGTTGAACGGTATGTTTGTAAGTCGTTTTTGATGTCATATTTATATAATTAATACGTATAAAATAAAGTTAAAGTTAATAAATTTCAGAACATGGCACAAATTTACGGTTAAAAATGTAAATCTTTCGATGCCTTTGCAAAATATTTCAGTCATAAGAATCTGATTATTCAAATATTATCATCTATACAATCTTTCTAATGTTTTATCTTTTTATTCGAAACGAAGACGCATAAGTTCCGACAACGCTCAAGACGGCGCATATTATAAATGTTACATGAAAACCGTTCATAAAATCGGAATGAAAATGAGGCGTTATCGTATTGTTTCCTACCGACAGTGAAATTGCCATTGTGGCAATGCCCATGCTGAATGCTTGCCCTGTGAGCCGCATTGTACCCATTGTTGCCGACGCCTGTCCGTAATATTTTTTATCAACAGAACTCATTATCATATTGGAATTTGGAGATGAAAAAAGTCCGAATCCAAAACCCAGCAGAAACAGAAGAAATATTATAAATGATATTGGCGTATCGGGAGAGATAAAAATCAAACCGGTTAATCCTGCAACAATAACAGCCATTCCTGCAGTTGCAAGTGCAGATGGATTTAATCTGTCTGACAAACGTCCTGCATAAAACGATATCAGGCATTGTATGCAGGCTTGCACTATAAGTATCAATCCCGCTTTTTGCGGTGATAAACCTCGAATGTACTGTAAATATAAACTCATCATAAAAGCAACTGCCGAAATGCAGGCATAATTGAGCAGCGCAGAAAGACAGGATAGCCCGAAAAGTTTGTTGTTTGAAAATATGCGAACATTAAAAACGGGATGTTTGTATTTCAATTCATAAAATGTGAATGCCGTAAAGCATATTATTCCAATTGCTATCATAGCAAATCCGAAAGCCGCAGGCAATTCCGAAAATCCGAATATAAGCCCAAACAGTCCCAAAGCGTAAATCATTGATCCAAAATAATCAAAACCTTCGCCTTTGGCTTCCGTCCATTCGCTTTTAAGTACAATAACTGCAATAATTGCTACTGCAATTGACATAAATCCTACGAGATAAAAAAGGCTTTGCCAGCCTAAATTATGAGTAAGTATTCCTCCAAAAAAGGGTCCTGATGCCAATGCAAAATATACTGCCGCCGTATTTATTCCTATGGCTTTTCCTCTGCTTTGGGGAGGAAAAACAGAAACAAGAATTGCCATACTTGTACCAAACATCATTGCGCAGCCTAATCCCGACAAGGCTCTCATGATTATCAGCACAGCGCCCGAAGGCGACAGCCCGCACAGAAAAGTGGAAACGCCGAAAAGCATAAGCCCCGACACAAATATTTTTTTGCGTCCAAGCAAATCTGCCATCCGGGAAAAAGGCACTTGAAAAATTGCCGTTGAAATAAGATATATGGTTGCAACCCAGCTTTGAGATACTGCTCCCATTGAAAATGATGCGCCTATTTGCGGCAGCGACAGGTTGATTGCCGAACCCATAAACGGAACAGAAAACGATGCCAGACAGAGGACAAAGAGAGCTGAATTTTTATTTATCTGACCGTTATTTTCATTTGTTTGTATGTTTGTTGTTAATATGTTATTCATGTCAAATACAGTTGTTTTACGGTGCAAATGTAGCATAAAAAATCAAATGCTGTCAGCGTTATAACATCACTAACCTGTGCGTTAGTATTGTTCTGAATTATGCTTCAGAAATGTTCTGAACTACGCTTCAGAGATGTTCTGAACTACGCTTCAGAGATGTTCTGAACTACGCTTCAGAGATGTTCTGAACTATGCTTCAGAAATGTTCTGAACTATGCTTCAGAAATGTTCTGAATTACGTGCGGAGTTCCGTTAAATCGAAAATGCAGCAGCCACAGGGTTGAAAGCGGCACGCGCCGTTTCGTTGAGGCGGTTTGCGCTGCAACAGTCGCTACATTTGCAGAGCGATGGACAAACGGTTTGATTTTTATTTATTTGGCGTAGTTTACTGCTCTCACTTCGCGGATGACTGTTATTTTCACCTGTCCGGGATAAATCATTTCTTCCTGAATTTTACGGGCTATGTCAGACGAAAGTCTTTCGGCTTCGTTGTCGCTTATTTTATCGCTTCCTACTATTACGCGCAATTCGCGTCCTGCCTGTATTGCGAATGTTTTCATCACTCCGGGATACGACAGCGCCAAGTCTTCCATTTCTTTCAGCCGTTTGATATACGATTCTACTACTTCGCGGCGTGCTCCGGGACGCGCTCCCGATATTGCATCGCATACTTGCACAACAGGGGCAATGAGGCTTGTCATTTCTACTTCATCGTGGTGCGCTCCTATTGCATTTGAAACTTCGGAGCGTTCTTTGTATTTTTCGGCAAGTTTCATGCCGAATATTGCGTGCGGCAATTCCGGTTCATCATCGGGAACTTTGCCTATATCGTGTAAAAGACCTGCGCGTTTTGCAAGTTTCACATTCAGTCCCAGTTCGGCAGCCATTATAGCGCAGAGGTTTGCTGTTTCGCGCGAATGTTGCAAAAGATTTTGTCCGTATGATGAGCGGTATTTCATTCTTCCTATCATTCTAATCAGTTCGTTATGCAATCCGTGAATACCAAGGTCTATAGCGGTGCGTTTTCCTATGTCAATAATTTCATCTTCAACCTGCTTCTGTACTTTTGCTACTACTTCTTCGATGCGGGCTGGGTGAATTCGTCCATCGGTAACAAGTTGGTGCAAAGCCAGACGGGCAACTTCGCGGCGAACGGGGTCGAATCCTGAAAGTATAATTGCTTCGGGCGTATCGTCCACTACTATTTCTATTCCAGTAGCGGCTTCGAGCGTACGTATGTTTCGTCCTTCTCTGCCTATTATGCGTCCTTTCACTTCGTCGTTTTCGATGTTGAAAACGGTTACTGCATTTTCAACGACTGTTTCGGTTGCTACTCGCTGTATTGTTTGCAATACTATTCGTTTGGCTTCTTTGCTTGAAGTAATTTTTGCTTCTTCAACCATGTCGTTTATATATGCTTCGGCTTGCGTTTTTGCTTCGGCTTTCATTGATTCTACGAGCATGTTTTTTGCTTCTTCGCCCGACATTCCTGCTATTGTTTCGAGTTTTTCAACTTGCAGTTTGTGAAGTTTTTCGCTTTCATGATTTCGTTTTTCGAGCAATTCCATTTGAGCCGATAAATTTACGCGTATGGCATCCAGTTCTTTTTGTTTTCGTTGAATTTCACCTAATTGCTGGTTTATTGATGTTTCACGTTGTTTGGCTTTATTTTCGGCTTGCTGCATTCTCAGACTGTGTTCGTTTACTTTTTTGTCATAGTCTGATTTCAGTTGTATAAATTTTTCTTTTGCCTGCAGTTCTTTTTCTTTCCTTATGGCTTCTGCTTCTGTTTGCGCTTCTTTTATTGTGATTTCAATTTCTTTTGCAATGCGTTTGCGCTTATTGTTCAGCGCAACCATCATTATAAACCATGAGGCAATTAAGCCAGTTATAACTGCAACTATTCCAATTAATATGTCATTCATTTCTATAATTTATATTTGTTAATATGTTGTTATTTTTATTGTTTCATAAAAAACCCGCAAAATTGCTGCTTAATGTCGATAACCCTGTATATTTACGGGCGGAGCCATCGGTTTAATCGCAAACGTCCATCGGTATTAATAAATCAATACTCACTTTCGAAAAAGCTACAAGGCCTGTTTTTGAACTACCCAAATTAAACTCCTTTAATGTTTTAGTGTTGAGTTTCGCAAAAATTCAGCAATAATGCGGGTCAATATTATTTTTCAAAGATCGTTTTATTTTTTTCGTGTATTTGCAGGTATTTTTCAACTTCCACATTCAAATCTCTCAGTTCATCGTGCATGCTCTCTTCGTCTATACTTCTCAACGCAAATTCTATTATCGCTACTGATAATGCGTCCTGTGTTTCGGGGCAGTTGTACTTTCGCTTGCAATATTCCACTTTGTCATTCACTAATTTAGCCGCTTTCCGTAATTTTTCTTCTTCCTGTGTCCCTTTTTCGTCTATCGTAATTTTAAACTTATATGATCGTTCTGCTATTTTTATTTTTATTTCTCTTTTGTTTTCATCTTTTCTTACCACAGCCATTTTTATATTTTTTGTTATTTCATCCATTCTGTCAGTAATTTAACATGCCGATACATTTGTCTATTTTCTTCACAATTCTATCAATTTTATGCTTTGCTTCCATCTCGTCAGAACTGCCGATTTTGAAAGCGTTGCCAATTTGCAAAGTTTCTATTCGCTGTTCAAGTTCTTTTATTTTGCCGTTTTTTTCATTTATAATTGCTTGCAATTCCGCTTTTTCCTTCATTACAATATTCTTTTCGGAGTTTGCTGTTTCATAAAGCGAAATCAGTCTGTTAATCTTTTCTTCTAATTCTGTAAGCATCTATTGCAATTAAACGATTATTTTCGATGCTGCAAAGTAAATATTTTTTTTTAAATTCTCAAAATTTAATCTTAATTTTTCTTTAATTTTTTTTGGTTTTTTTTACATTCCTTTGATGTAAATCAAATTTTAATGCCTGTATATCATTATATATAAACAAAAAAGCGGAGAAATATATTTCTGCCGCCATCAATATTTATTCTATGCGATGACGCAACGTTTTTGAACTGCAAACAAGTTTAAGGATGAAAAATCAGGTAATGTCATACAATATATGATAACATTTCGTACTTAATTGTTCTACACAGGAAATAACACAGATTTCATGGATTGCTTTGTTGTTGCGCTATGCGCAAAAACGTTCATTATTATCATTCTCAACTGTTAAACATTAGGCGTTGTTATATTCTATTAATTTTGTATCCCATAATGACATTGTGTGAGGAAATAATTATTTGTGAAATAATTGTAACATGTTACAATTTTAACTATTTTTGCAGGCAAAATCGTGTTATCATAAATATCATGGCGGAACATACAAATAAGACTATTTGGTATATATCAGTAACTATCAATAAAATTAAATTGCATGAAACAAAAATATTCAACAGACAATGGAAATAATTCAGCATTGCGATACCTTGCCGATGGAATCAATATAAAAAACATTTGGAACAATAGCATCAAAACATCTCCTGTTGTAGCCTTGTGCTGCAATTTACTGCTGATGCTGGCAATTTATTACCTTTGCCGCATATTCTTTTTCATTGTCAATAAAAGTTATTTTGCAGATGTTACTTTCGATCATTTTTTGAATCTGTTGAAAGGCGGTTTGCAGTTTGATATTTCAGCATTGCTATACACCAATCTGATATATTTAGCCATGCAGATTTTTCCGTTCAAATTTCGCGGCAAAGCCGCATATCAAAGCATTGCCAAATGGATTTTTGTGGTTGTAAACAGTCTGGCAATTATAATCAATTGCATTGATATTGTTTATTTTCGTTTCACTAACCGCCGCACCACAAGCACTGTTTTTGCGGAATTTGAAAACGAAAACAATCTGTTAAAAATCGCAGGAACGGCTGTAATTGAATATTGGTATGTTACTTTGTTTACGGCGTTTGCTGTTTTTATTCTCTACAAATGCTATCGAACTCCGAAAGCAATGGAGAAAAAAGCGTCAACATTAAAATCGAATATTTCGTATTACTTGCTGCATACATTGCTGATGTGCTGTATTGCGTTTGTTTCCGTTATCGGAATGAGAGGCGGCATAGTCGCTCCCCATCGACCTATCACTCTCAGCAATGCAAATGCTTACGTCAACAAAAGCGCTGAAACGGCGATAGTGCTTAATACTCCTTTTTGTATTATTAGGACTTTGAATAAGGAAATTTATAAAAATCCTCATTATTTTGATAGCGAAGAAGAACTGGCAGATGTTTATTCTCCTGTACATTATCCATCTCCATCAGGCGAATTTAAACCTCTAAATGTCGTCATTTTCATAATAGAAAGTTTCGGAAAGGAATATTCTGGATTTTTCAACAGGCATCTGGACAATGGAACTTATAAAGGCTACACGCCATTTGCCGACTCGCTTTACAGCGAAGGTTTTACTTCTCAATATTCATACAGCAATGGACGAAAGTCAATTGATGCAATGCCTTCGATACTTTCAAGCATTCCCATGATTATTGAACCGTTCATTTCTACATCTTATTCTATCAATAATATCAGCAGTATAGCAGCCGCATTAAAAGAAAAAGGTTATTATTCCGCTTTTTTTCACGGTGCGCACAACGGCTCTATGGGTTTTCTGGCTTATGCAAAAAGCGCAGGATTTGACGATTATTTCGGATTAACCGAATACGGCAATACGGATTTGGACGGAATGTGGGCAGTATGGGATGAAGAATTTTTGCAATTCTATGCCAACAAAATGGGAGAATTAAAACAGCCATTTGTAACAGCAGTCTTCACCGCCACATCTCATCATCCTTTCAAAATTCCCAAACGCTACGAGGGGCATTTCCCCGAAGGCGACCAGCCCATACACAAATGTATAGGATATACGGATTATGCCATGCGCCAGTTCTTCAAAAAAATGGAACAATACGAATGGTTCGACAATACTTTATTTGTTATTACAGCCGACCATACTAATCAGGTTACGCATAAGGAATATTACACGGATGTTAACAGCTATGCCGTTCCCATTCTGTTTTATCATCCGGGCGGCGATTTGAAAGGATTGAAAACATTGCCTGTTCAGCAAATTGACATTATGCCGAGTATTTTGGGTTATTTGAATTATGACAAGCCTTATTTTGCTTACGGGCAGGACGTTTTCAATACAAACGAAGATGAAAAATTTGTTGTGAATTATAATGGCGGACTGTTTCAACTGTTCAATAATAATTATTTCATGCAGTTTGATGGAGAAAAAACAAAATCGGTTTACGATTACAAATCCGACACCATGCTTCAAAATAATCAGGCAGGCAAAGTTGCACAGCAGCCTGCAATGGAAAAACTGCTGAAAGCCATTATTCAGCAATACATTGTTAGAATGACAGAAAACAGGCTGACGGTTGCAGATGAATAAGTATTTGCAAATGTGTTAAGGCTGCCTGAAAAGCAGTATGCTCTGCGGTCAGCGGCTACTTACTTGGTCAAAACTTTACAAGTTCGTAGCTTGTGCTACGTCCGCCTTTCGTTTTTTTGCACAAAATTCCTTTTTCAATCATATCCTTAATGTCGCGTAAAGCGGTATCGGTTGAGCATTGGGCTATTTGCGCCCATTCTGACGATTGCACTCTACCTGTTTCCGCTCTCAATAATGTGTTTACCACTGTTCGCTGCCGATTATTCAAAGGCGTTTTGTCATGGATTTTCCAAAATTCAGATTTTTTCAAAACGCTCTGCAATATCACATCTGTTACCTGCAAGGCTTTTTTCATACAGCCGAAAAACCAAAGCATCCAGCTTGTAATATCAAAGTTTTCGCTCTGGGTTTTTTCCAGCACGGAATTATATTGTTTCTGGCTGGCTTTGATTTGGGCAAGCATACTGTAAAATCTGTTAGACGTATTATCCGACCGCGCAAGCAGCATGTTTGTAATAATGCCTGCAATTCGCGCATTGCCATCTTCAAACGGTCGAATGGTAACAAACCACAAATGCGCTATTGCCGCCTTTATAACAGGATCAAGATTGTTTTCTGTATTAATCCAGTTTATAAAATTAGACATTTCCTTATCTGCCAATTCTCTGAAACCTGCTGCATTTTTGCCGATAACTTTATATACAACTTTCTTTATTTTAGTTAATTTAGACAGTTTGCTTTTGCTGTTATCTTTTTTCTGTTCCTTTGACTGATTCAAATTTTCATACCAGAAAATCAACCGGTCAGCGGTCAGCGGAAGATTGCAGTTTACTACTGCATCCATCATTACCTCCGTTATTCCGTCTGCAGATGAGCAATCATCCTTATTATTTCTCTTATACATGCCAAGTTTTGAGGCTATTGATATGCGTACCGTTTTTTCGTCCAGAGCAATGTTTTCTATTTCGGCGCATTTCGTTATGTCCAAAATCAATGTTTCGAGAATGGCTTCGTTTTGCAGGTCGGAAGCAAGAGCTTCCATTGTACCGATAAGCCGTCCCTGCTGATATCTCACATCTGCAAGCTGGGTTATCAAGGCTTCGTTATCCCAAATTAATACGGGGCAGTTTTTATTTTTATATACAAAAAACATTTTTATAAATTTACGACAAAAATAATCATTGTTTTTCATCCGCAAAATATTCAACGCATAAATAATGGAATTATTTTGATGTTTATAAGTCCAAAACAGTTGATACTTGACAGTAAATAATTATAATAATGAGCGTTATTGCGAGAAGCGCAACAACGAAACCCGAAGGGTTCGGCGTAGCAACTAATCCAGAAGAGTGAAAAAATAATCACAATGGCGAACCGCGGAAATAATATAAAATAATTAACTGTCAACTCTTTGCGAGGAGCGCGGCTTACTAATTTAAAAAATATTCCAAATCTTATTTATATATTATTTTATTATATAATTAATTAAATATACTTCTATTTCTATAAAATTGCCGAAAACAACGACAAACAATCTTCTATACTTTTCACATTTTGAACGGTCAGCGAAAGTTTTTTATTGTGTTCTTTCATCTTAAACTTTTCAGGATGCAACTGTATATATTTAATAACTTGCATAAATCGTTGGGTTTTATAATAGGCGCTCATTTGATTTGAAATAAAATAGGCAATCATCATTTGGCTTCTCAGTATGATGCCTTCAAAGCCAAGTTTTATTGCTATTCGCCGCAAACGGACTATATTAAATAAATTCTCGGCAGACAAAGGTATTTCTCCAAATCTGTCAATCATTTTTTTGCGAAATTCGGTCAAGCCGTTTTCGCTGTCAATATTATTCAAATCTCTGTACAGTTTAATTTTTTCGGGTGCGTTGCTTACATATTCGTCAGGGAAACCGGCATCAATATCGGTATCAATATAGCAGTCGGAAATAAATGCAATTTCAGAGTTTATCGGTTGTGTTTGCGGGCTGGTCTGTTCCGTTACCGTGTCCACTTTCAATTCGGCAAGCGCTTCATTCAAAATTCGCTGATATGTTTCAAAGCCAATATCGGCAATAAAGCCGCTCTGTTCGCCGCCGAGCAGGTTTCCCGCGCCGCGAATATCCAAATCCTGCATCGAAATATTGAATCCTGAGCCTAAATCCGAAAATTCTTCAATGGCTTTGAGGCGGCGACGCGCTTCAACAGTAAGCGATGTGGCTGGAGGCGTAAGTAAATAGCAAAATGCCTTTTTGCTGGAACGTCCTACGCGCCCGCGCAGTTGATGCAAATCGCTCAACCCGAAATTTTGAGCCTGATCGATAATTATTGTATTTGCATTGGGAATATCAAGCCCCGATTCGATAATTGTTGTTGTAAGCAAAATATCATATTTGCCATCCATGAAATCAAGCATTATGTCTTCAAGTTTTCGAGATTCCAACCGTCCGTGAACTGTTGCCGTTTTTGCATTGGGACAGAGTTTGGCTATCATGTCGGCTATTCTGCTGATGCTTTCTATGCGGTTGTGAACGAAAAAAATCTGTCCGTTGCGTTCCATTTCATAATTTATTGCATCTTTTATTGTTTCGCTGTTGAAAGTATGCACTTCGGTAACAACAGGCTGGCGGTTTGGCGGCGGAGTATTGATAATTGACAGGTCGCGAGCTCCCATTAGCGAAAACTGCAATGTGCGCGGAATAGGCGTTGCCGTCATGGTCAATGTATCTATATTCATTCTGAGTTGGCGAAGTTTTTCTTTGGCGCTGACTCCGAATTTCTGTTCTTCGTCAATAACAAGCAGTCCCAAATCTTTGAATTTGATGTTTTTGCCAAGCAGTTTATGAGTTCCTATGATAATGTCAATATGTCCGTTTTCAATGTTTTTCAGCGTTTCTGTTATCTGTTTTTTTGTTTTCAGTCGATTCAGAAAATCAATTTTCACAGGGAAATCATGCAATCTTTCGCTGATTGTTTTATGATGCTGAAGAGCCAGTATTGTTGTAGGCACAAGTATTGCAGTTTGTTTTCCATCTACGGCGGCTTTGAATGCAGCGCGGATAGCAATTTCCGTTTTGCCGAAACCCACATCTCCGCAAATCAGTCTGTCCATTGGGTTGGGCGATTCCATATCTTCTTTTACTGCCTGCGATGCTTTCAACTGGTCGGGCGTATCTTCATAAACAAATGATGCTTCAAGTTCGTGCTGCATGTACGAATCTGCGCTGAAAGCAAAACCTTTTGACGCTTTGCGTTCAGCATACAGCAAAATCAGTTCATGAGCAATATCTTTGATTTTATTTTTGGTATGCTGTTTCAGGCGTTGCCAGTCGCCATTGCCAAGTTTGTATATTTTCGGAGGTTCGCTGTCCCTGCTTTTGAATCGGGAAATTCGATGCAGCCCGTGAATATTTACAAAAAGCACATCATTGTCTCGATAAACAAGTTTAACGGCTTCCTGCATTTTCCCGTTTATTTCCTGCTTCACAAGCCCGCCAAAAATTCCTACTCCGTGGTCGATATGAACTATATAATCGCCGATTTGAAGTTTGTTCAGTTCCTGTACGTTCAGAGCTTCGCCCCTGTCGAGCATCCCGCGAATCTGAAAACGGTGATAGCGCTGAAATATTTGATGGTCGGTGTAGTACGAAACTTTTGAAACATGGTCGATAAATCCTGTGTGAATGGATATATTTACACTGCCAAACGCCAGATTTTTTCCATTGTCATACGATTTCAAAATTTGCTGCAACCTTTCGCTCTGTACGGCATTGTCAAACAATATTACTGTTTCATAACCATTTCCATGATTTTCGTTTATGTTTTTGAAAAGCAAATCAAAATTTTTATTGAAATCAGGCTGAGGAGATGTTTTAAATTCTGTTTTAACGGTATCGGTCAGAAGTCTGGTTTGCGAAAATGAAATTATCTGAAATTTTTTCGTCTGTTCCAAAAAAACCTTTTCAGATATAAAAATTTTATTCTGTATTTGCTCTGCATCGGCTGTTTTTTCACCGCAAAAATCGTAATTATCGAACCACAGGCATGTAGATTTGTCAATAAAATCAAATATTGTATCATCTTTCAAATTCTGTTCAAGATTTGATATGATTTCTATTTCGTTTACGTTTTCAACCGACAATTGGGTATCAATATCAAAAATGCGAATGGATTCTATTTCATCGCCAAAAAAATCAATACGGTGAGGTTTGTTTGTCGAATATGAAAAAACATCCAGAATACTTCCGCGCACAGCATACTGTCCGGGTTCAAACACAAAATCTGTACGTTCAAACTCATAAGACGCAAGCATTTCAACCACAAAATCCAGCCCCGGTCTGTCATTTTTTCTTATCAGCAAAGTGTTTTTACCGAGAATATCCGGCGAAACAACCTTTTCGGTCAATCCTTCAGGATAAGTTACCAGACAAATATTTTTGAGAGCGCCCTGTTTAAGCAGATTCAAACATTTTGTTCGCTGCACCACGTTTGCCGTTTCCACCGTTTTGTCCTGCGCGTTGCGCTTGTATGATGACGGAAAAAACATGATACTGTCATCCTGAGTAAGGTTGTACAAATCGTTGTAAAAATAGGATGCGGTTTCTTTGTCAGACAAAACAAAAATACCTGTACTGATATTTTCCGCAAAAAAACACGCCGACAGAACCGATTTTGCCGAGCCTGCCAAACCTTTCAGCACAACAGGATGCCTATTGCCTGATTTAATTTCAGAAAGCAAAATTTTATAACCATCCTGATTTGCAAAGTTATTTATTAACTTGTCCACTGTCTGTAATTTGAACGGCAAAGGTACAAAAATAAATGCTGCCCGATGCTGTTCGCATATTGATTTTTATAAGATACGGTATTAGCATAAAGTTTCGAGGCTTTTATCTTCATTTTCGAAGTTATTTTAACCTCAATCCTTAATCTGAGCGGGGACGTTCTTGCTTTTACTGACAACGTCCTCGATCAGAGTAAAGACGTCCTCGCTTTTTGTGATAAAATGGCAGTTTTGACAGTTTAAAGTTGAAAATGATAGAGCGCGCCATTGCGAAGAATGCAACGACAAAGCAATCCAAAAATACAACGCAGGGAGCGGGATTTGCCTGATAACAGTGAATATTTGTAAAGGCGTAAAAGTTGTAAAAAATACAACTTTTATACATCTTTGATTTGAATATTTACATTATCTTTGTA
>JAISNL010000120.1 GCA_031276235.1 Prevotellaceae bacterium
TATCTTGCTGCGGTTCGACAATTTTATGCAACATCGAAGTTACGGTTGCTGATACCAGCGATTTATTATTTTCAATGTTCGCAATGAGTACATCGATGTTTGTTACAATGATTTCGGCGTATGTTTTTTTCTTTTTAGACGAAAGGTTTGCGACTGCCTTTTCGTATAAGTTTTCCAATATTTCAGTATATGTCATATAAACATATCTAAGGTGTGGTTATCTGCATTTTGTTTAATTCTGTTTTCGGCGTAACTTACATATTCCGAATGAATTTCAATACCTATGTATTTGCGTTTCAAGCGTTGTGCGACAACGGCAGTTGTGCCTGAACCTAAAAATGGGTCAAGTACAACGTCGCCTTCTTTTGTGAGAAGTTTTAAGAGTTCCTGTATTATAAATTCGGGATAAACGGCGGGGTGAATATTGCCTTTTATTGTTTCGACGTTTGATTCTATTATGTCTTTGCGAATTGAATTGCCGTAAATTTTTATGATTGTAAAACCTTTATTTTCAATTTGAGTTAAACGTCCTCCAGCCTGTCCGCCGTAAGGCAGAGCGTGCAGTCCTCTTATTTTCATACGAAAACTTTCGATTTTGCCCTGCATTGCTTCCATGATTACTTCGTTCAACTCTTTTTTAGCCTGTTCTTTTTCTTCTTTTGACAAATCCGATTTATCTATCAGTTCGTAGTATTTTTTTCCTACATCGTTCCCTGCTTTTTTTTTCCCGCCATTCAAATATTTGTCGCGATATTCGAGAAAAGCATCTTTATTGAAATAATAATCGTCGGTTTTGGCAAAAATGAAAAACGGTTCTGTGGCAGGAATTAATTTTTTAGCACATTGTTTGGGTGCAGGATTAACTTTAACCCAAGTTAGCTCATTGATTAATTTCACAATGTTATCCTTTTGGACTTCAATGGCAAAACGATATGGAACTAACAGCAAATTGCCGTCAATATACTTGTCGCCCAGGTTAAAAACGATTGTACCTGTTTTTTTCGTAATCCTGACGCATTGACGAAAAATCGTCATTAAATTGCTAATATAATCTTCAACTTTCGGCTCGTTGCCAATGCCGCCGCCGCCGTACTCTCTCTGGCAAAAATACGGCGGACTTGTAAGCGTTAAATCAATGGAATTGTCAGGAATTTCCTGCAATATTTGGCAGCAATCACCACAAATAATTTTATTCAGATATTTTTCTATCATATTCCTGAAAATTTACTTTTACATCTACTAATCTTGTTTTCAACAAATGCACATTAATATTTTTTTTGATTTCGTTCATCCTGCGGCTGTCGCCATTGATTATGATATGTTTCGTGTTCATCTGAGTTTTTAATATTAACTCAAGCGCGCCAAAACGGTTTGAGTTGACTTTACTTTCTGTCCTATTTTTACTTCGACTTTTGCATCAAGCGGAATAAAAATATCCACACGCGAACCGAATTTTATGAATCCTAATTTTTGATTCTGTTTTATTTCTTTGCCTGTCAGTTTTTCGGCATAGCAAACTATGCGGCGTGCAAGAACGCCTGCAATCTGACGAAAAACTATTTTACCTTTATGCGTATTTACAACTACCGTAGTGTGTTCGTTTTCGTTAGATGCTTTCGGATACCATGCAATAAAATGTTTGCCGGGATGATGTTTGCAATATTCTATTTTGCCGCCAACAGGAAAACTGTTGGCATGAACATTCCATAACGACATGAATATCGAAATTTGTAATCTTCTTTCATTAAGATATTCATCTTCTTCTACTTCTTCGCAAACAACGACTCTGCCATCTGCCGGCGAAAAAATTATATTTTCATCTGTGGCGTATTTGCGTTCAGGCTTTCTAAAAAACCATGTAAGAAACAGTAAAAACAGAAAACTGATTGTTGCAGCTACATATAATATGGCTGTTTTATAGAAAAAACAAAGCGTTGTAAAGCCTGCAAAAATTAAAAATACTGTACTTACAAGTAAATATCCTTCTTTATGTATTTTTCGTGTCATATCAGAGCATATAAATTATTACATAAATAAAAACTGCTGGAAATGCAAAAATTGCGGAATCAAATCTGTCGAGTATTCCTCCGTGTCCGGGCATGATTTTTCCCGAATCTTTCACACCTGCGCTGCGTTTGAGCATCGATTCTGTCAAATCGCCAAATGTTCCGAAAACAGATGTTATAATTGCAATCACTATCCAGTGAAACATGTCTTTGCCATCGAATATAAATTCCGAAATCAAAACGCTTGCAATTATCGCCGTTATTATTCCTCCGATAAATCCTTCCCATGTTTTTTTGGGAGATATTCGTGGAAAAAGTTTGTGTTTGCCGTGCTGTCCGAACAACATTCCAAAACAGTAGGCGCCAACATCATTTGCCCAAATCAGGATGAAAAATGCTAAAATAAGACTTTTGCCAAGAACAACTTTATGCCGAACAACGCCGTCATTAATCATATTCATTAACACAAACGGAAGAACTACATAAATTATTGGCAAAATCAGTAAAGATATGTTTTGAAACGGTTTTTCGGATTTTTTGTACAGTTCAACAATCTGTATCAGAGTAAATGAACACGTGATAAGAACCAGAAACAAAATAATACTCTGGGACAAATTATAAGAACCCGAGAAACTATTGGCATGAATAATCAACAAGCCGCTTAATCCGATAAAAATACTTATTATTTTTTGCAGTTTATGTCCTTTTGGAATGGTCATGTTGAAAAATTCTGTCATTCCGACAACTACAATTACGCAGGATAAAATCCAAAATGCGTGACCGCTATATAAAATTGCGCCGACCATTATTGCCAGAAAAAACAATCCGCTTGCTGTTCGTATGATTAGTTTTTTCATATATCAAGCAGTTTTATCGCCCAGATTGGCGAATCCGAGTTCTTCGAGTCGCGCCATGGATTTCCGTTTTCCGAGAATTTTTTCCAAATCTTCTGAAAAAATTACTTCTTTTTCGAGCAGCAGTTCTGCAACCTGTTTCAAGCCATCGTCATGTTCGGCAAGTATTTTTTTTGCCATTTTGTATGCGTCATCAATAATTTTTTTGGCTTCGTCATCCAGCAGTTCCGCTGTTTTTTCGCTGTACGGTTTTCCAAACATCATATCCTGTCCTGACGAGTCGTAGAAACTTATATTTCCTATTTTTTGGCTCATGCCGAAATATGCAACCATTGCATAGGCTTGTTTTGTAACTTTTTCCAAATCGCTGATTGCGCCGGTAGATATTTTTCCAAAAGTAAGTTCTTCGCTTGCGCGTCCTCCGAGCGCCGATGCCATTTCGTCCATCATTTGTTCGGTTGTTGTAATCTGGCGTTCTTCGGGCAAGTACCATGCCGCTCCGAGCGAGCGTCCGCGCGGAATTATGGTAACTTTTAGCAATGGATTTGCATGTTCGAGCAGCCAGCTTACGGTGGCATGTCCTGCTTCGTGATAGGCTATTGTGCGTTTTTCTTCTTTTGAGATTATTTTGTTTTTCTTTTCGAGTCCTGCTATTATTCTGTCAATAGCATCGAGGAAATCCTGACGGTCAACTGCCTTTTTGTTTTTGCGGGCTGCTATCAAAGCTGATTCGTTACAAACGTTTGCTATATCTGCGCCCGAAAATCCGGGAGTTTGTTTTGCCAGAAAACTTATATCCAAACCGGCGGCAAGTTTGATTTCGCGCAGATGTACATAAAAAATTTCCTGACGTTCCTTGAGTTCAGGCAAATCAACATGAATTTGTCGGTCAAACCGTCCTGCTCGCATAAGCGCTTTGTCTAAAATGTCGGCGCGATTAGTTGCGGCAAGTATTATAACTCCACTGTTTGTTCCGAATCCGTCCATCTCGGTAAGTAATTGGTTAAGGGTATTTTCTCGTTCATCATTTGACGACCAGCCTGCATTTTTTCCGCGTGCGCGACCAACGGCATCTATCTCGTCAATAAACACTATGCAAGGCGCTTTTTCTTTTGCCTGTTTGAACAGGTCGCGAACGCGCGATGCTCCAACGCCTACAAACATTTCTACAAAATCGCTTCCCGACATTGAAAAAAACGGAACGTTTGCTTCGCCTGCAACGGCTTTTGCAAGCAAAGTTTTTCCTGTTCCCGGAGGTCCTACAAGTAATGCGCCTTTTGGAATTTTGCCTCCCAGAGCGGTATATTTTGCCGGATTTTTCAGGAAATCTACAATTTCTTTTATCTCAACTTTGGCTTCTTCCAAACCTGCGACATCGTTGAACGTTATGCGTTTTCCTGCTGAATTTTTATCAAACAGCTGGGCTTTTGACTTTCCTACGCTGAATATTCCGCCTCCGCCGCCAGCTCCTTTGGTTACGCCACGCATTATAAACATCCAAAACAGAATTAAAATTGTTATAGGAATTATCCACGAAAGTATGCTGCCCCAAAAATCGGACTGTTCTCTGCGTGCTGGCTCTATGCGGTTTTCTTCAGGTATATTTTTTTGCGCCTCGCTGAACTTCTCGTCTGCATCCCAATTATTGTCGATATTAAAATACAGTTGAGGAGCGGCAATTCTGCCTTGTCCTGTTTTTCCTTTATACGTGTCTATACCTTTTTGATTAAGATAAATATCAACTCTGTTGCGGTTTGTGATAACTTCGGCTTTTTCTACATAAGATTTGTTGAGCATGTCGCGAATTTCGCGCCATTGGGTTTCCTTTGAGCCTGTATTATCTGAAAAAAGATAAAATGCTATCAATATGCCAAAGGTTATAACCCATCCCCAGTAAGGACTGAAATTTTTTAATTTGTTGTTTTTTGCGTTACTCATAATAAAATATTTCTATTCAATATATTGTTTTAATTCGGCATCTGCCCATAATTCTTCAAGTCGATAAAAATTGCGCTGGTCGGTTCGGAAGATATGAATTACGGTATCGCCGTAATCTAAAATAATCCACAAAGCGTTTTCGATACCGTTGCGTCTCCATACTTTTTCGTTAAGTTTTTCAAGTATTTTGTCTTCTATATTATCCGAAATGGCAGATACCTGAGTATGCGAATCTGCATTGCAAATAATAAAATATCTGCAAATAGAATTTTTCAGTTTGGAAAGATCAAGGCTAATGACATCCTGTGCCTTTTTCTCGTGCATTGCATCAATCGCAATATTCAATAATTCAACCGCATTGTCCGCATTATCGGATTTGTTAATGACTGTATTTCTCATCTAATAAATTAAATTTTGCACAAAAGTAAGATTTTTTTTTAGATTTTCGATATTACGTTTACCTTTGCGACAAACAAAATAAAATCCAAAATGGCTAATATTGCAGAAACAGAAGACAAATCAGAATACAAAATATTGTGGTACGGCGAAACGGAATCAACAAACGATTTGGCGCACGATGCCATTGGCAAAAACGAAGCAGACCGTACTGTGTTTGTTGCCGACAACCAGACAAAAGGTCGCGGACAGCGAAACAATTCGTGGGAAAGCGAGCCTTCAAAGAATTTAACTTTTTCACTCGTTCTGTATCCAGATTTTTTGAAAGTTGGCGAACAGTTTTTGCTGTCGAAAGCAATATCGGTCGCCACAGTCGATTTATTGCGTGAACAGGGTTTGTCGGCAAAAATAAAATGGCCTAACGATATTTATGCGGGCGATAAAAAAATCACCGGAATTTTAATCGAAAACAATATTACAGGAAATCGCATTGCATCTTCAATTATCGGTGTGGGATTGAATGTAAATCAACGTATTTTTGTGTCAGATGCGCCTAATCCTACTTCAATATCTATAGAACTTGATAAAGAATTTGACCGCAAAATGCTGTTGAAACGTTTACTGGTTCTGTTTGACAGGCGATATAAATCGCTTGCCATGAATGATTGCAAACAGATTGAAAAAGATTATTTTTCGTATCTTTACCGCAATGATGGCTTTTATTTGTACGCAAGCGGCGGCAATAAATTCAGTGCAAAAATCACAGGCATATCAAACATCGGGGAACTGCTTCTCGAAACCGAAAACGGCGAACGGCGAAAATTTGGCTTCAAAGAAATAGCATTTGTGATTTGAGAGTGAGATTTTTTTTGAAAAATCAAAGAACACTTTACAAAGGGTTTGGCATCTACTTGAAATTAAACATTCCCGTTCTGCTTTTTTCAGCCATAACCATAAGGCAATATTTTTTACACTGTGTTATTTTCGTTTGACCAGGTCGGGGAACTAAACAGTTGACAGTGATAATGATAATAATGAACGTCATAGCGAGTAGCGGAGCAACGAAGCAATCCAGAAAACCATATAATACATAAATGAATAATAATAAATATTCTGGATTGCTTCGCCATTTCATTCCGCGCAATGACGTTAATATTTTTTCAACTGTCAACAGTTAACTGTTTCTTCAAATATTTTTCGAGCCAATGCAATATTATCTGTTTTTTTATATTTTTGCAGTCTGTAACAATTAATAAATATTGAAAAAAATAGCGCAAAAAACGATAGACCAAATCCTTTCGCTTGGCAACAGGAAAGTACTGATACTGCTTGCTTTTATAGTAGGTATTGCCAGCGGTTTGGCTGCCGTACTGCTCAAACATACTATTACAGGCGTGAAGTTTTTGCTGACAAGTTGGTTTAATGCTGAAACCGGTAGTTTACTGTATCTGGCATATCCGGGAATAGGAATTTTGATTACTGTGATTTTTATAAAATATTTTGTTGGCGATAATATTGGACACGGAATTACCCGTGTTTTATATGCAATATCGCGTAAAAAGTCAAAATTAAAATCGCATAACTGTTATTCTTCGGTTATAGCAAGTTCGTTTACAATAGGCTTTGGCGGTTCGGTGGGAGCAGAAGCTCCGATAGTATTAACAGGCGCAGCTATCGGCTCAAATATAGGACAGTATTTTCGGCAAAATTATAAAACCATCACACTGCTTATAGGCTGCGGCGCAGCCGGCGCTGTGGCTGGTATTTTCAAAGCGCCTCTTGCAGGAGTTGTTTTTACGCTCGAAATTTTGATGCTTGATTTGACGCTTTCATCTATAGTTCCGCTTCTGATATCATCGCTTGCGGCAACGCTTGTATCGTATCTGTTTCTTGGGCGAGATGTAGAATTTACTAATCTGATTACCGAATTTTCAATGCACAATATTCCGCTTTACATTGTGCTGGGCATATTTTGCGGACTGGTAGCATTATATTTCACCCGCGCAACGCTGGCAATAGAAAACCGACTGGCAAAAATGCCAAAACCATACAAAAGATGGATTACAGGCTCGGTAGGCATTGGAATTTTAATATTCCTATTTCCTCCGCTATACGGCGAAGGATACGGCATACTGTCGTCGCTGCTAACAGGCAATCCTGACAATATTTTTCAAGACAGTTTATTCTACGCATATAAAGATATATTATGGATAATGTTCATATATCTGGCGGCAATCATAATATTCAAAGTTGTAGCCATGGCGCTGACCAACGGTTGCGGCGGAACAGGAGGCACTTTCGGACCAACGCTTTTCATTGGCGGAATATCAGGATTCTTAATAGCAAAAATCATAAACACATCAGGCATAGCAACCGTTCCTGAAGTAAATTTTGCTCTTGTAGGCATGGGAGGAATGATGGCTGCCGTGATGCACGCTCCTCTGACGGCAATATTTCTGATTGCAGAAATAACAGGCGGTTATGATTTGTTTTTCCCCTTGATGATTGCTTCTGTATGCGCATTTTTAACAAACCGCTCGTTTGAACGACATTCCATATACACGCGAAGGCTTGCGCTACGCGGCGAACTTATTACTCACAACAAAGATCAGGCGGCGCTAACGCTTTTAAGCATCGGCAATTTGATTGAAAAAGATTTTATATCAGTAAAACCAAACGATAAACTCGGAGATTTCATAAAAATAATTTCAATGTCAAATCGCAATATCTTTCCCGTGCTGGATGATGATGGCAAACTGCTCGGACTGGTTTATCTTGACAGCGTGCGCCGAATAATGTTCGACAGCAAACTGTACGAGTCGGTTTTTGTACGCGATTTTATGTTTCCTTCTCCTCAAACAATTCATATTAACGATACAATGAACGTTGTTGTTGATAAATTTGAAGAAACAAAAAAATGGAATTTGCCTGTTGTTGATGAAAACGGTATTTACCGCGGATTTCTGTCAAAATCGCAAATACTTACCGCATACAGAGATGTTATGGTTGAAGTTTCAGAAGAATAAAAACAATTATTTCTTACCTTTGCAGGCTTGAATATTTTTTAAATTTCACATGATAAAAAATGAAAATGCACAAATATCTGTAATTAAAAACAAACGGATACATTATAAAAATGAATGAAACAAACAATATATTAAACGAAATCGCCGATAACGATTATAAATACGGATTTACCGCAAATATTGAACAGGAACTCATTCCAAAAGGATTGAACGAAGATACGGTGCGGCTTGTTTCGGCAAAAAAACAGGAACCTGAATGGTTGCTTGAATTTCGTCTGAAATCTTATCACCACTGGCTTACAATGAAAATGCCGCAATGGGCGCATCTCAATATTCCCGAAATAAATTATCAGAATATTATTTATTATGCCGCTCCCAAACCCAAACCCAAACTTGCAAGCATGGACGATGTCGACCCCGAACTGCGCGAAACTTTTGAAAAACTCGGAATACCTATTGACGAGCAAAAAGCGCTTGCCGGCGTTGGCTCGTATGCTGTGGATGCTGTGATGGACAGCGTTTCGGTGAAAACTACATTTCGCGAAACGCTGGCAGAAAAAGGAATAATTTTCTGCTCGTTCAGCGAAGCCGTACGCGATTATCCCGATTTGATAAAAAAATATCTCGGCTCTGTTGTTCCATATACCGACAATTATTTTGCGGCGTTAAATTCAGCCGTATTCAGCGACGGCTCATTCTGTTTCATACCCAAAGGCGTGCGCTGCCCCATGGAACTGTCAACATATTTTCGCATAAATGCCGCCAATACAGGGCAGTTTGAACGAACGCTCATTGTTGCAGACGAGGCAAGCTACGTGTCGTATCTCGAAGGCTGCACCGCTCCGCAGCGAGACGAAAACCAACTTCATGCCGCAATTGTTGAAATCGTCGTAATGAAAGATGCCGAAGTGAAATATTCTACTGTACAAAACTGGTATCCGGGCGACAAAAACGGCAAAGGAGGAATTTATAATTTTGTTACAAAACGCGGAATATGCAAAGGCGACCGCTCCAAACTTTCGTGGACGCAAATAGAAACAGGCTCGGCAATCACATGGAAATATCCAAGCGCCATACTAAAAGGAGACGATTCGAGCGCCGAATTTTATTCGGTAGCGGTTACAAACAATTTCCAGCAAGCCGATACAGGCACAAAAATGATTCACATCGGACGAAACACCAAAAGCAGAATAATATCAAAAGGAATATCGGCGGGACACAGCCAAAATTCATATCGCGGACTTGTGAAAATACTGAAAAACGCTGAAAATGCCCGAAATTTTTCGCAGTGCGACAGCCTGCTGCTTGGCAGTAACTGCGGCGCTCATACATATCCTTACGTGAATATCGAAAATAAAAACGCAATAGTTGAACACGAAGCCACAACATCAAAAATCGGCGAAGACCAGCTTTTTTATTGCAACCAGCGCGGACTGAATACCGAAGACGCCATAAGCCTTATTATAAACGGGTATGCAAAAGAAGTATTAAATAAACTTCCAATGGAGTTTGCCGTAGAAGCTCAAAAATTATTGCAAATATCGCTTGAAGGAAGCGTTGGATAATACAAATGACAGATTAAAATAAAAATTAAATACAATAACAAATATGGATTTTTTAAGTATAGATAACGTATTATTTACAATAGGCGGGCAGAACGTCAGCCTGCTTGAACTGTTCAGCACAGTCAGCGGGCTTGTATGCGTGTTCTTTGCATCACGCGGGAAAAGTTTCAATTTCTGGATAGGATATTTCTACACTGCGCTGCTGTTTTTGCTGTTCATGCAAAAACATCTTTATTCAAGCATGCTGCTGCAACCCGTATCGCTTGTGCTTACGGTTTTCGGGCATTACAGATGGACTCACCCCAAACAGGGCGAAGAAACCAACAGACAAAACCAATTAAAAGTTACAGTATTAAAAAAAAGCAGACGAATGTTTCACATCGCACTGGTCATAGCAGGCGGAGCAGTTTGGGGATTTGTTTTAAGCAAATTAGGTTCAATATTTCCTGATACCTTTCATCCCGCACGTCTGCCGTTTCTGGATGCAACAATCACAATGTTTATTTTGACTGCGCAATATCTGTCAGCACAGAAAAAACTTGAATGTTGGGCGGCTTGGCTCACGGTGAACGTAACAAACCTTACTCAATACCTGTTAGTCGGATTAATATTTATGCCTGCTGTTTGCCTTGGCTATATTATATTTGCAATAATGGGAATCAAAACGTGGACAAAAGAATATAGAGACACTATCACACAACAAAAAAATATCAAAAAATGCTACAAATAAAAAATCTGCACGCTTCGATAGGAGGAAAAGAAATTTTGAAAGGCGTGAATTTATCAATCAATGCAGGCGAAATACATGCAATAATGGGACCAAACGGTTCGGGCA
This sequence comes from Prevotellaceae bacterium, assembly GCA_031276235.1. Lineage (GTDB taxonomy): Bacteria > Bacteroidota > Bacteroidia > Bacteroidales > UBA932 > JAIRKV01. The sequence continues at coordinate 10,621 of JAISNL010000120.1, forward strand.
AAAGCACGCTTGCCGCCGTACTTACAGGCAAGCCCGGCTACGAAGTTACCGAAGGCGAAATACTGTTCAACAACAAAAATTTACTTGCAATGCCGCCCGAAGAACGCTCGCACGAAGGCTTGTTTTTAAGCTTTCAGTATCCTGTTGAAATTCCGGGCGTGAGCAATGTAAACTTTATGAAGGCGGCGCTTAACGAACATCGCATACATAAAGGACTTGAACCGCTTTCAGCATCCGAATTTCTGAAACTGATGCGTGAAAAAATGGCTCTGGTTGAAATAGATTCAAAACTTACCAGCCGCTCTGTGAACGAAGGCTTTTCGGGCGGTGAAAAAAAACGCAACGAAATATTTCAAATGGCAATGCTCGAACCCAAACTTGCCATACTAGATGAAACAGATTCGGGACTTGATATTGACGCGCTACGTATTGTTGCAAACGGAGTGAATTTGCTGAAACGCCCCGATACGGCAACTATTGTAATAACTCATTATCAGCGTTTGCTCAATTATATTGTGCCTGACATTATTCATGTTTTGTATAACGGAAAAATAGTGAAAACGGCAGGTAAGGAACTTGCGCTGGAACTTGAAGAAAAAGGTTACGACTGGCTGAAAATAGAAGATACAGCAAATTTGGAAGCCAAAGAATAAGATTTGAAACCGTATCGTCATTGTTTCACCTTTCGGGTTTGCAATACAGAGAATCAAGAGCATCCCTGAAAACATTCAACTCATTGCGATGCCATGCGGCAAAAACAAACGCATCTATAATTCCATAAAAGCCTTGAAGTCAGAGTAAAAATTCAGGATGAACTAAATTATTTTCCGAAAAACAGCGGCTACGGGTTCAATTTTCCGCCGCTGTTTTGTTTGATGGAAGTCATACTCAGTCATTCTTAATTCTCAATTATTTTTATTAAAGTAATTTACATATTCTCAAAAAGTTAAATACGAATGTGTTTTTTTATTCATTAATTTTTTTGCTTGTTTTACTAAAAAATAATAATTTTACTGCCTGAATTTACATCATCAAATTAATAAGTCAGTATTTATGAACAAAAAAATTACATTAGAAGATGCCGTATCCAAAATCAAAAGCGGTATGACAATTATGGTTGGTGGATTTTTGTCGAACGGCTCGGCAAACAGAATCCTTGATGCTCTCTCAAAAAGCGATGTCACAAATCTTACTTTGATTACCAACGATACGTCGTTTTCCGACAAAGGAGCAGGTAAATTACTTGCACGCAAACAACTGAAAAAAGTAATTGCATCTCACATAGGAACAAACGAACTTACCCAGCAGCAAATGAACGACGGCGAAATAGAGGTTGAATTTGTGCCGCAGGGAACACTTGCCGAACGCATCCGTTCTGGCGGCTACGGGCTGGGAGGAGTTCTTACTCCTACGGGGCTTGGAACAGATATTGCCAACGGAAAACAGATTATAAATGTGGATGGAAAAGATTATTTGCTCGAAAAACCTTTGCGTGCCGATGTTGCCCTTATAGGCGCAAGCAAGGGAGATGAAGCGGGGAATCTTGTATATTACGGAACAAGTCAGAATTTCAATCCTGTGATGGCAACGGCAGCAGATTTGGTAATTGCCGAAATTGATGAAATTGTACCGGCAGGCGCAATTCGCCCCGAAGCAGTGCATACGCCCGCAATTATGGTAGATTATATTGTTGAATCAAAATAAAATATTTGAATATGGCAAAATCACTTATCCGTGTGCGAATGAGCGTTCACGATGCACATTATGGCGGCAGTCTGGTTGACGGCGCGCGAATGTTGAATCTGTTTGGCGATGTGGCAACAGAACTTTTGATTATAAACGACGGAGACGAAGGTCTTTTTTGCGCTTACGACAATGTGGAATTTTTAGCCCCTGTTCACGCAGGCGATTATATTGAAGCCACAGGCGAAATAATTCACACAGGCAATTCTTCGCGCAAAATGATTTTTGAAGCGCGTAAGGTAATAGTCCCGCGTATTGATATTTCCGACTCGGCGGCGGACGTTCTTGACGAGCCGATACTCGTTTGCCGCGCAAGCGGAACTTGCGTTGTACCTAAAAATTGTCAGCGAAAAAAATGATATTTTGTACCTTGTAAGAAAATCAAAAGAACTGTGTATGATAAAGAAATTATTTGCATTTATGCTTTTGGTCAGTACATTTTCTGTTTTTTGTGAGGCACAAAACAGTGTAGCGCCCGACTACGAAAAAATTGAACAGGAAATCAACAGTCAAAGTTCGGGCTTTTACTATCCAAAGCTTTGGGAACGTTTCTCAAATGGAGATTCTTTATCTGTTGATGAAGCAAGACATTTATATTATGGTAATTATTTTTGGAAAAACGAAAATGATTTTGTTGTTAATTCTGACACAATAAAAAAAGTCAGAGCATTTTTACAGCAAAAAAATCACTCAAAACAGGATTGCGAAAACATAATCAAACTTGTTGCCGAAGTGATAAAAGCCGATCCCTTTGATTTAAGAAGTTTAATGTGTCAATCTTATGCTTATGATATATTGGAAATGCCACGGGAAAGCCAAAAAGTTCGCAATAAAATTCGTTGTATTGTTAATGCTTTGTATTCAACAGGAAATGGAGCAACGAAAGAATCTGCCATACACGTTTTAAATGTAGGCAATGAATATGATGTATTATTTATAAATGCTTTTCAAATGACATCGCAATCGTTAATAGAACATTATGATTATTTGAAAATTAGAGAAAATGAATATGGCTTGGAAGGGTTGTGGTTTGATATAACATATCCTTTGAAAGAATTAAATGATATGTTTAAATAAATTTTTAATATAATATCTAAATAAATAAAATTATGGAAAAACTGATAATTACAGCGGCAATTTGCGGAGCGGAAGTACTTAAAGAACACAATCCCGCCGTGCCTTACACTGTTGCCGAAATTGTTCGCGAAGCAAAATCAGCTTACGATGCAGGCGCAAGCATTATTCACCTTCATGTGCGTTACGACGATGGAACGCCTACGCAGAACAAAGCGCGTTTCAAAGAATGTATAGATGCCATAAAAGCGGCAACGCCTGATATTATTATTATGCCATCTACAGGCGGCGCAGTAGGAATGACAAATGACGAACGCTTGCAGCCCACCGAACTTGATATAGAAATGGCAACGCTTGATTGCGGAACATGCAATTTTGGCGGAGATGACGTATTCACAAATACCGAAAATACAATTAAATATTTCGGGCAACGAATGATTGAGCGAGGCATAAAACCCGAACTTGAAGTGTTTGATAAAAGCATGATTGAAATGGCACTGCGGCTGCACAAAAAAGGCTTTATCAACAAACCTTTACATTTCGATTTTGTGATGGGAGTAAACGGAGGCATTGGCGGCGATTTGCGCGACTTTGTCTTCATGCGGGGAAGTATTCCGCCCGATGCAACTTATACGGTAGCAGGAATAGGACGGTACGAATTTCCTTTGGCTATGGCTTCTATTATTGACGGCGGACATGTGCGAGTGGGATTTGAAGACAACGTTTATCTGTCGAAAGGAACGCTGGCAAAGTCGAACGGCGAACTTGTTGCAAAAGTAGTGAGAATGGCAAAAGAACTCGGACGCGAAATTGCCAGCCCCGCAGAAGCGCGGCAAATATTGGGAATGAACAGTTGAAAATGAAAACGTCATTGCGAACCCGAAGGGTGAAGCAATCGAGAAAAAACAGAAAGAAGCAACAAATTAAAAATGAAAAATATAATAAAAACTCTGGATTGGTTGGATATGCCGAACCCTTCGGGTTTCGCTGACGCTCGCAATGACGTCTAAAAAAAGCAGTTCGTCATTGCGAGGAGCGAAGCGACGAAGCAATCCAGAAGAGTTGAAATAGTGAACTACGGAAAGTATATGAAAAAATAACTATCAACTGTCAACAGAAAAAAAGAATATAATTAACAATTAATATTATAAAAATTATGCAGAAAAAAGGAAACAAATACGGTACACACCGTGTAATAGAGCCGAAAGGCGTATTGCCGCAACCGGCAAACAAATTAGATAACAACATGGACGAAATCTACGACAACGAAATCCTTATTGACGTACATACGCTCAATATTGACAGCGCATCGTTCACGCAGATTGAAGAACAGGCAGGCGGCGACAAAGCCAAAATTGCCGAAATCATGCTTGACATTGTTGAAAAACAGGGCAAGCATCGCAATCCCGTAACAGGCTCTGGCGGAATGTTGCTTGGCACGGTTGAAAAAATAGGAGACGTGCTCAAAGGTAAAACAGACCTGAAAACAGGCGACAAAATAGCAACTCTGGTTTCGCTGTCGCTTACGCCTCTGCGCATCGACAGAATAAAGGAAATCCGCTCGGACGTAGATCAGGTTGATATAGACGGAAAAGCAATCCTGTTTGAAAGCGGAATCTATGCAAAAATACCTGACGACATGCCCGAAAAACTCGCCCTGTCAGCGCTGGATGTAGCAGGCGCTCCTGCACAGACGGCAAAACTTGTGAAGCCCGGCGATACGGTATTGATTATAGGAGCAGGCGGCAAATCGGGAATGTTGTGCTGTTACGAAGCAAAAAAACGCGCAGGAGTTACAGGAAAAGTGATAGGTTTGTGCCATAGCCAGAAATCAACAGAACGTTTGCAAAAACTGAACTTTTGCGACCACGTGTTTTCTGCCGATGCAACACAGCCTGTGCCTGTGCTGGAAGAAATAGAACGCATTACAGGCGGGCAGCTTTGCGATATTACAATCAACAACGTGAATATAAACGATACCGAAATGACATCGATTTTATGCACTAAAGATACAGGGCTGGTTTACTTCTTTTCGATGGCAACAAGCTTCACCAAAGCCGCCCTCGGCGCAGAAGGAGTAGGTAGCGATGTAACAATGATTGTAGGCAACGGATATACCAAAGGACATGCCGAAATTACATTGCAGGAATTGCGCGAAAGCGAAGCGCTTCGCAAAGTATTTACCGAACTTTACGCTTAAGCAAACAATGCAAAAAAAAGGCTGCAGATACGGAACACATCGAGTAATAGCGCCTGTAGGCACACTGCCACAACCGGCGTTGAAACTCGACAATACAATGGAAATATATGACAACGAACTGCTCATCGATGTATCAACACTGAATATAGACTCGGCAAGCTATACCCAGATACGCAATGCCTGCGGAGGCGATGAAAACATGATGAAAAACATGATACTGTCCATTGTTGACGAACGCGGAAAAATGCAAAATCCAGTAACAGGCTCTGGCGGAATGTTGATTGGAACAGTCAAGGAAACAGGCGAAAACTTCAAAAATGCCACAAAAGTAAAAACAGGCGACAAAATAGCCACGCTCGTATCACTATCGCTAACCCCGCTGAAAATAGACAAAATAATAAACCTGTCGGCAGAATCCGACCAGGTGGACATTGCAGGGCAGGCTATACTTTTTGAAAGCGGACTGTTTGCCGTATTGCCCGACGACATTCCCGAAAAGCTGGCATTAGCAGCGCTTGACGTTGCAGGAGCGCCCGCACAGGTTGACAGGCTGGTTACCGAAGGCGATATGGTCTGCATAATAGGAGGAGGCGGAAAATCAGGAATACTCTGCTGCTATCAGGCAATGAAAAATGCAGGACGCTACGGAAAAGTGATAGTAGTAGAATATTCGCACGAAAACGCACAGCGAATTATAGACATGCAGCTGGCTACCGATGTAATTGTTGCCGATGCCACAAACGTGATGGATGTGTACAGCAAAGTGATGCCGCTGACGGGTGGGAGAGGAGTGGATGTTACAATCAACAACGTGAACGTACCATCTACCGAAATGACATCCATCTTGATAACCAAAGGACAGGGATGCGTTTACTTCTTTTCGATGGCAACAAGCTTCACCAAAGCCGCCCTCGGCGCAGAAGGAGTAGGCAAGGACATAAATCTTATTGTTGGCAACGGCTATGCGCGCGGTCATGCCGAATTAACGCTGAACATAGTACGCGAATCAAAACCAATACGCGAACTTTTTGAACAACTTTACGTCAAATGATGATAATATAATAAATTTTAATATCTTTGCCCCTTGTAACAATTATTATTTAGCTACTGATTAAACTAAAACTGTTAAGATAACATTACAGAAGACGCTTTACTGAAGCAATACAATATTACGCCGCTGGACACTGATTACTTATTCGCGGATGTTTGGAATTATATGTTGATAACCATGTTCGGCGGCGTTTTTTTGAAATAATAATGCAAATAAAAAAGAATAAAAAAGGAATAATAAACAATCAATAAATAGACCTGTTCAACAGGATAGACTAAAATAAAACAGACGCTCGCCGAACTAAACCACATCGTCCCTGGTTTTTTGGTTACACATATACTTCTTGTTCGGCGGCGTTTTTTTTTGAAATAGTAATGCAAATAAAAAAGAATAAAAAACAATTAATAAATATACCTCCACTTAGCAGACTAAAATAAATTTTACGTTCGCCGAATAAATTCCTTTCATTACCGATTTTTTTCAAATACATATTTGTTCGGCGGCGTTTTTTTGATTAATGGCGCAGAAGCAATCCTAAACATTTAAAAGTTGCAATCTGAAAGGTTAAAGTGATAATCAGTCCTTATTTGCGAATATAATTTACTGCAAAAATATTCTTTGTTTGTTAATTTTGTATCAGGACAAAAAATGATAAAAAGAAAAACTGTTTTCTGATTCATGATAATTCCATAATATTTACTACCTTTCGCCGTTTTTTTATAACATCAATAATATGAAAACAAAGTACATAATATCAGTCATTTTGTCGGGGCTGTCAATTTGCGGTGTTTCGCAAACGAATATAGAACCTGCATTGCAGGTACTTGTGTTTGCACCCGATGCCCGGTCGGCGGCAATGGGCGATGCTGGCATGGCAACATCTGCAGATGTATATTCGCAACATCTGAACGCTGCAAAATACGTGTTTGCCGCCAGCAGAGGCGGCGCAGGATTATCATATACGCCATGGCTGCGTAATGCAGCAAGCGATATTGATATTACATATTTATCGGGTTTTTACAGGTTTGCCAGCAATCAGTCGATAAGCGCATCGTTGCGCTTTTTCTCGCTTGGCAACATTGACCTTTATACGGATGATGCACAATATTTACAGTCAATAAAACCCAATGAATATGCCTTTGATATTGCTTATGCACGCCGTCTCGGGCGATATTTTTCAGGTGGAATTACATTCAGATATATAAATTCCTCAAAAATTGTTGCCGACAATTCAAATACCGTGGTTACAAAAACATCAAATATTGCAACCGATGTGGCTTTTTATTATCAGAAACCGATAAACATATTCGACACTGAGGCTGAAATTGCTTTCGGAACGGCGATTTCAAATCTCGGAACTAAACTTGAACTTTACGATTCATCAAGTTACTTTTTACCGATGCAGCTGGCATTGGGTTTCCGCTCTACTTTTAATATCGACAGTAAAAATAGCCTGTCGGCAACCGTTGATTTGCGCAAATCGCTTGTGCCTAACAATTATAAATACCGAAACGCAGATGTGCTGAACGCCGCGGCAAAAGGCATTTTCAGCGACTTTTCGCAAATGATTTATATTGCAGGAATCGAATATTCGTATAACAGTATGCTCATGTTTCGCGCAGGTTATCACAGAGAGTTAAAACTGCTGCTGAATAATTCTTACCTTACCTTTGGCGTTGGCGTTGTATATGAAAATCTGCATTTTGATGCATCATATCTGTTTATTGCAAGCAACGAAAAAACCGCTATGAATAATACTTACAGAATATCGTTTGCATGGACTTTCGGAAACCGCAACCGCAATAATCGCGGTTATGATTTACAGTGATGAATAATAAATAAGGTATAACAACTCCTAAAGTTGAAAATGATAATAATTAACATCATCCTATGTTTGCACAAAAAAATAAACACTAAATTCGCGGAAATAAAAAACAAAAAAATAATTAAATAATAAATTAAAAAGTAAAAACAATGAAAAAAATACTGTTAATATTTACGGTAGCAGCGCTGGCGGTATGCTGCAATGAACAAAACTCAACCGCAAAAAAAACTGATTGGGACAAATACGGCTTAAAAGGTAAAGTGAAAAGCATGAGAGAAATTTCTTATGACGCAGAAGAAAAGTTTGAAGAACTGAATAAAGGCAAAATTATGCTTAACAGATTGATACAATATGACGGCAGAGGAAATATAACAGAATATAATGAATATGATTCAGATGGAAATGTATATACGAAAAAAATTTATAAATATGATGACAGAGGAAACATTACAGAATGTAAAAAATATGATTCAGACGGAAATTTAGATAAGAAAACTGTTCGCAAATATGATGACAGAGGAAATATGACAGAAGAAAATGATTATTATTCAGACGGAAATATATATGCGAAAAAAACTTACAAATATGATGACAGAGGAAACATGACAGGGGAGAATGGATATGGTTCAGACGGCAGGTTAAGCTGGATAGATATTTATAAATATGATGACAGTGGAAACATTACAGAACTTAAAGCATATTATTCAAGCGCCAAATTAGGCATGAAAATTACTTACAAATATGATGGCAACAGAAACATTACAGAATATAATAAATATGATTCAGACGACAGTTTAGATATTAAAGGTATCCTCAAATATGACGGCAGTGGAAATATGACAGAAATCAGTTTGTATAATTCAGACGGCAGGTTAGAAGAGAAACATACTTACAAATATAAATATGATAATAAAGGCAGTTGGACTGAAAAAATAGCATATAAAGGCGAAGTAAACATTGCAGAAGAAATCATCGAAAGAGAAATAGAATATTATGAATAGTTGACAGTTGAAAAATGATAATAATAAACGTCATTGCGAACCTGAAATGCGAAGCAATCAGGAAAAGAAGTAACTTTGCAAATATAAATAATAAGTAATATAGATTATTCCACATGCAAAACCATACAGTACGCATAGCATCAATAGATATTTTCAGAGCATTAACAATGCTTTTAATGATTTTTGTTAATGACATTCCCGCACTCGGCGATACCGTTCCCCACTGGCTGCATCATGCGGCACAGAACGAAGACATGCTTGGACTTTCTGATATTGTTTTTCCATGTTTTCTGTTTTGCGTGGGACTTTCGATACCGTTTGCCGTGAAAAACAGAATAGACAAAGGCGATTCGCAGTTGCAAATATTCGCGCACATATCGCAGCGCACAGTTGCGCTCTTGGTAATGGGGCTGTTTTCGATGAATAATTTTGCAGCAACAGCCAGCACAGTCGGTATTGCTACGCAATGGCTGAAACTGCTGTCGATTGCCGCCTTTTTTTTGATTTGGAACGTTTATCCGAAAGCCGAAGGCATTACGCAAAAACTGTTTTCGGCTCTGCAAATTTCAGGCTGGATAATACTTGCCGCTATTGCGCTGATATTTACAGGCAAACCTGCGGCAAATGAACATCAACTTGCAGCAGGATTTATTTCAGTAGGATTTGCAGGCGGCGATCAATACGTTTTCCAGTATTTCATCATTGCAATATGTGCGTTTACGCCGATAATAACAAGTTTTTTACACAATCGCAACATATTAAAACTGTTGCGAAACACAGTTATCACTCTGCTCATATTTTATCTGTTTTTGTTCAAAGGCGCAAATGCCGATGGCTTCACTGGCTTGCGTCCGGGCTGGTGGCAAATACTTGGACTGATTGGCTGGACTTACTTTTATACGGCTGCCATTTTTATATTTACAGCAAATAAAATTTTGCCTAACATCATTGCATGGATATTTTTCACATCTTTGTGCATCGCATCCAATGCAGGGCTTACAACAGATATTGGCATTTCGGGCTTCATTTCCGGCAACGGCAGTTTTCAATCGCTTGCTTTCGCCGGCATCATTGCCGCGCTGCTGATGCAAAACAGTAAAGGCAAACAGCAGTTCGGGAGGTTATGTTCATCCTGCGTTGCGGTTGCGGTTTTGATGTTTGCAGCGGCAACCGTTGCTCACAACTATTTTATAATATCCAAATTGCAGGAAACATGCACATGGATTTTTTACTGTACCGCCATTTCATTTGCACTGCTGATTTTCATATATTGGTTAACCGATATTAAAGGCAAAAAATCGTGGTTTAACATCATCCGTCCTGCAGGCGCAAGCGCTCTTACCTGTTACCTTGTACCTTCGGTTTGGTATGGCATAGTATCGCTTGCCTCTATTACATATCCTGCATTTACCCTTTCGGGCATTGGCGGACTGATAAAATCATTCGTATTTGCCTTTGCCGTAACAGGCGTAACATGGCTACTCGGCAAACTGAAAATAAAACTGAAAATTTAGAAAAGGCTGCGCCTGATTTTTTGTTCATTATATTACAGAATAACGAAGCAATACGCCATTGCAAACCCGCAGGATGAAACAATAGAAGCGTACCCAAGCCAGAAAAGTGAAAAATGAATAATAAAATGAAAAAATAACTGTCAACTTTCAACTATTCTGCTTTGCTTATCCAGCCTCATTTCACAATCTCTACTCGCCTGTTTCAAATTTTTTATCCTACCTTTGTCGCCGTAAATAATAACTGCCACATGGAACGTATTTTTAAAATTCGCGCATAGTCTATACTGAGAAATCTTATCTCTCAGTTTTCTTACAGCTCTCATCCTTATTTTTCTATGGGATGATAGGTTTTTTATTGTCATAATATAAGAAAACAAGTATGGACTTAAAACGATTGAAAATTTATAAAGACCTCAATACCACAAAATATCTTTTTGAACTTAACGACAGCAACCGGATAGAAACAGTGTGCATCAAACGGAGA
>JAISNL010000056.1 GCA_031276235.1 Prevotellaceae bacterium
TAATTTGTTCGGATGTATAGTTCTCCAATGCTTTTACTTTACGTCCCATAATATTTTTATTTGTTTCTGATGACAAAGATATATATAATATGTGTATTTATTTAAGGAGAATTATATAATTCTGATCTTAACGTGCCTGAATTTTCTGTTCTGCCCAGCGTACTTCTACCTCTCTTTTTGTAATTCCCACATATTTAGTCTCGCCGGTTAGCTTATATGTGCCTATATAAACAGAATAATTTCCTTGAAGATTAACTTCTAAACTTTTCCCCGTAAATATATTCACTTTATAATCAAGCGAATATTGAACAGCCCCGCCTATTGCACTAATTCCGCTGCTTACAAATCCTGATTTTGTGCCTTCCCATACTCCGTGCCAGAAACTGCCGCCATTATTAAGTTCAAACAATCCGCCTGTAACAGCGCTGAAAGGTACACCTACCATCTCGGCGCCTACAAAATTTCTTAACAACGGAGATTCTATCCTGTTTCCAAATTGCCTAATTTGGTATTTTCCATGTATTTACCAAACTGTCCGCCAACATGGGATGTAATGTCGCTCATAACGCCATCAAATGCAACCTGTCCCCATTGGATATTATTCCATCCGTTTGTAAATCCTTGTTGCAATATGGAATTTAATGCGCCCAAGCCTCCTGCTATAAATGGCGCGGCACCGGGAAATGCTGCCGTCAAAGCTCTTGCCGCTGCACCTGTGGTTTGCAGTTCTTTGCCACTTAAAAGGTAGCGGTTGGTGGTGTTGCTTATATACCCGCCGCAAGCAATACTTGCACTTGCCGCAAATGTATTGGCAGCAAAGGCAAGTATTACCGTTATGAGGGCGAATTTTTTCATTTATTTTATTATGCTGAAGATCTTAATCTTAATGTAATCGTTAACTGCATTCGTATGTAATTTTACTCGCCATCATCTTTTCTGCTTTTTTGTGTCAACATATAGTAGGACATGACAGGAAATAAAAATGCAAAAAAACATTCGCTGTATTTCAACGAATGTTTTTGATTTTGTTAGTAACTACAACAAATGTTTGATGATGTTCGAGCAATTTTCAATCGCGCGAGTATCTTTTAGAGTTATATCCTCTGTCTCTGTCGTATGAGTTAGATCTGCCGCTGTTTCTGTTGTTGTTATTAAAACTTCTTTCCGTGCGCGGTTTGGCAACATTGACAACAATTGTTTTTCCGTTGAATTCAACGTCGTTCAGGTCATTTATTGCATTTTTTGCCTCATCATCGTTAGGCATTTCCACAAAACCAAAACCTTTGGATTTTCCGGAAAATTTGTCAATAATAACTTTTGCTGAAGAAACTTCTCCATATTCTTCAAATAATTTTCTTAAATCGGCATCTGATGTGCCATAGTTTAAATTTGCAATGTAAATGTTCATTTGTTTTTTATTAAAATATTAAATTATGATATAGAGAAGAGAAAATGTAAAGAAAAGTTGCTTCATTATTCAGAAGAAAGAAGACTAAACGATAAAATTCAATACTCAAATCAAAGGCAAAAGTAATACATTTATTTTAATTGCAAAATTTTTTAATAAATTTAAATTTCATAAAAAAACTTTCGGGATAAATGTTTCCGAAAGTTCGTGATATTAAGTATTAACAACTGATAATTCAATTTCTGTATTCAGGTATTTTTTGTTTTTACCTTTATCTGTTCAAATCCTTTTCCAAAAACTCCCATAACCGAAGCTACGGTTATAAAAGCGTTTTTGTCAACTTCTTTTATAAGGCGGTAAAGTTCATTGCTTTGGTATTTTTTAACCACAACCAGCAAAACTTTATTTTCTTCTTTGGTAAACCATCCTGTTGAATTCATTACCGATACGCCGCGGTGCAGTTCATTGCTTATTCTGTTGGCGATTTCTTCATATTTTTTTGAAAATATGAATATTTGTACCGACTGTTTCGATCCCGACAGCAAAAAATCGAGGGTACTGCTCATAACTGCGATAAGGATGTAGCCGTACATTACTTTTACAAAATCATGCGAAACGAAAAAAGATGATGCTATAATTACCAGATCTATATACAGTATTATTCGTCCGGGCGTAACATCGCGATATTTATTTATAAACAAAGCTACAATATCTGTTCCTCCCGTGCTGCCGCCCTGTGCGAATGTGATTGCTATTCCCGCTCCCGAAAAAATTCCGCCCATGATAGCGCACATGAGTGGTCCGTTGTCGGCGCAAAATTTTTGTCCAAAACCGTGTGCATCAGGTATAATTTCGGGAAGTATCTGAAACAAAACGGTAACAATACAGGTTGCTATTATGGTTTTAATTGCAAAATTTTTGCCGAGTACCTTTATCGACATCAGCAACAAAATTGCATTTATCATGAAATAAGTATAGCCTATCGGGAATCCTGTCAAATAATAGATAATTGTTCCTATTCCGCTTACGCCTCCGCCTACTATTTCGTTGGGAATAAGAAATACTACCCAGCCTGTTACGTACAGGAGCAAGCCAAGCGTTATCAGAAAATAAGTTTTTATATATGTAAGCATGCGGTGATTCATATCCTAATTCTGATGTTTTTCGTTTGTTTTATTTACAATTTACTGTCAATATCTCGGTTTGGCATAAGTAATAATCAATCGCGGCGGTTGCGAGCTTGATGTACCTTTCAACAATGTTTGATACATATCCGTCTGATTTTCGATATACGAATATGTTGTTGTGCCGTAATATGATGAATTTGTTAATTGCATATATGGAGAAACATACATTATTACAGAGTTGGACGTTTCCATGTTTTTAACAATGTGTGTAAAGTCGTAAGTGATTTTCATCGTATATTTGTATAATGTTTTATTCAGCGCTCCTCCAAACAGAGTTGAATTAATCTCTGTAATTGCGGCAAGATGCGGATAAGAAACTGTTGCAGTATCGGATATTTTTTGAATTGTGCGATAAAACAGTCCTATCGGAGTTGCAATTTTGTTCAGTTCGTATCCGGCAAAGCGTTCTACATCAAATTCGAGCAGAACGCGCGATATTGCCAGCTGTTCTCTTGTCAGATTTTTTGATGTCAACCAGTTTTGGATGTCTTCTTTTCTTATTTTCATCATTGGCGTAACGCCGAACAATCCCTGAATATACAGCGTGCTGTCCAAATTCGCCGTGCGTGAAGTGTCGTTCAAAGTAGCGGAATTCACTTTCAGCGGATGTGTTGCCGTTGTATAGTCGTGCTGTACTGCGGTAAATGAAGCCATATATCCCGTACTGTAATGCCAGTAGTTGATAACGGTATCTTTGCCATCGCGCTTGTAATATACAGATAAATTTATATCAAGTGTGTTCAAAGGTATTCTGTTCATTCTGCCTGTAAGCCCCGGCGTTACATCGTCTGCTGTAATATACAGACCCTTGAAATAGTCGTAAAACATATCTATCGAATCGTACAGCATTGCATCGGCAGACGCCGCAACAAGTTTTTCGCCAATGGAATTGTCAAGGCGTATTTTAATTGTATCCGAAGTATCCCATCTGTCTTTGGGAGTTCGCACGTATTGCATGCTTGCCACAGGAATCGGATTTATCATCGCATTTATGTTTACTGTCGGATAATATACCGAATCGAAATAAATTCTTTTATCCAATTCGTAAACTTTCAGCGTTTGGTTATATGCATCTTCGCCTGTTCGGTCATTAATATTCACAGTCAGCACGACGGAATCTACTGTATGTGTTGTACCGAAATCAGCACTGTCAGTTGTAGGCGCTATTTGAAAAGCCATGCCTGCCGTTGTTGTTCCCAGAACAGGGTCGTAATAACTGCCAAAGGAATTGTATTGAAGATTTATTGTCATCACCGAGTCAAGCGTTACGTTATACACAGATGGATAAATCGTATCGGTAACAAGCATCAACAGTTCATCATCGGGAATCAGGTCAACTCCGACAGTTTTATCAACATCTGTACAAGCTGTAAAAAACAATATTATTGATATTGAAAAAAATATTTTTTTTGTTTGTTTAATAATATTTTTAGTCATGTTTTTCTAATATTTTTTCATAAAAATCGGCATAATTTTGAGGATCATTGTTAATACTGTCATATTCGAGTATTTGTTTTTCCTGTTCTCTTGCATAATCTTCAAGTGTTTTGTGAATTGTTGTCGCTCCGAAAATCACTCCATCAGAATAATCGATTGCAAATTTCACTAAATGTTCATAGTCCGGTTGTTCTACCAATGTTTCTATGTGTTTTGGTTTGATATTTTTGCTTGTCAATTTTCTGTTCAGGGTATCGCTGAACGTTCCTTCAAAATTGTCGTTGTATAAAGACAAAACTATTTTTGCATTTTTGATAAGATCGTCTTTATAGGCAATTTTCAAAAACAGCGGCACCATATAGGTAAACCAACCGTGGCAATGGATAATATCTGGAATCCATTGCAGTTTTTTTGCTGTTTCGAGTACTCCGCGAGCATAAAATATGGCGCGTTCATCATTGTCGGCAAATGGAATTCCCGCTTCATCAACAAACAATTGTTTTCGGCGAAAAAAATCTTCATTATCAATAAAATATACCTGCATTCGTGCTGCCGATATAGATGCAACCTTTATCACAAGCGGATGATCATTGTCATCAATTATTAGATTTACGCCCGAAAGTCTGATGACTTCGTGAAGTTGATGGCGACGGTCGTTTATGCAGCCATAATGAGGAACAAAGGTTCTTATTTCGTTACCCATTTCCTGAATTGCCTGAGGAAGTTGCCGACAAATAACAGAAATGTCATTTTCAGGCAAATATGGTGCAATTTCCGAACAAACAAATAAAATTTTTGCGTTTTTCATTTATATATTTCTTATTGTATTTGCTTATAATACAAGTTGCAAAAGTAGCATTTTTTTTGTTATAAGCGAAATATAAAAATCAAATAACGTTAATATTATTTATTTTTTCAAAATGTATTATGCTATAAATGCTTTATTTGGGTAATGTTATAAATCATCATGAATGATTATTTTTTCTTAAAATTTAGTCGCTACTTACTAATAGCATTTACTGTAATAATGTTCTGTTTCTGTTAAGTTCGTATCAAGACAAATGAAGAGAGGAAAAAAATATTATTACGACAAATGTATTATAAGGAGCGAGTGCAACCGCTTTTGTGCTGGCAAGTCAAAAAATAAGGCGAGACATTACATCTCGCCTCCACATAACTAATAAAAATTTAACTTATGAAAAAATTCATTATAGAGTCCAAGCATTTATTTCTTCGAGACTCGGATTCTTTAGCCCTAATTTATATTTTTTATTCATTCCGCAAAGATCGTTGAAAAGTTTTGTCGGCGATAATTTTTTAATTGATTCTACCGTTATGTATCCCATTTTTTGAATTGTTTCTACCCATTCTGCCGGTATTCCGGCTTGAATATATACTTCGGGAGCGTCTTTTGCAATTTTCTTTTCGGGACGCATTTGCGGAAAAAACAGCACATCCTGTACCGATGCCGAATTTGTCATCAGCATCGAAAGTCTGTCAATTCCTATTCCCATGCCTGACGCAGGCGGCATTCCATATTCAAGAGCGCGAATAAAATCGTGGTCGATAAACATTGCTTCGTCATCGCCTTTTTCGGAAAGTGCAAGCTGATCCTGAAAACGTTTCAACTGGTCTATCGGGTCGTTAAGTTCCGAATATGCATTGCACAATTCTTTGCCGTTGACCATAAGTTCGAAACGCTCGGTAAGATTTTTGTTGGAACGGTGTATTTTCGTAAGCGGCGACATTTCAACAGGATAATCCATAATAAATGTTGGTTGAATATAAGATGATTCGCATTTTTCACCGAAAATTTCATCTATGAGTTTTCCTTTTCCCATTGTGTCGTCTGTTTCGATATTTAATTTTGCACATACTTCTCGCAATTGAGTTTCATTCATTTCTGAAATGTCAAATCCCGTATGTTCTTTTATGGCATCAAGCATTGTTATGCGACGAAACGGACGTTTGAAGTCAATAATATTGTTGCCTGTCTGCACTTTTGTTGTGCCGTGCAGTGCAATGGCTACGCGTTCTATCATTTCTTCTGTGAAATCCATCATCCAAAAATAATCTTTGTATGCCACATAAATTTCCATCACTGTAAATTCTGGATTATGGTTGCGGTCCATTCCTTCGTTGCGAAAATCTTTTGCAAATTCGTAAACTCCGTTGAAGCCGCCTACTATCAAACGTTTCAAATACAATTCGTTTGCAATTCTTAAATACAGCGGAATGTCCAAAGCGTTGTGATGCGTGATGAAAGGACGTGCAGCGGCGCCGCCCGGAATGGGTTGCAAAATTGGAGTTTCTACTTCAAGATATCCGCGCTCGTTAAACATTTCGCGCAAGGTATTGATTATTTTTGTTCGTTTTATAAATGTATCTCGCACTTGCGGATTTACCGTCAAATCCACATAACGTTGACGGTAACGCTGTTCGGTATCGGCAAATGCATCAAAAAGCCGTCCATCTTTTTCTTTCACTATGGGCAACACTTTAAGCGATTTGCTCAACAGCGTTATTTCTCGAGTATGAATTGACAATTCGCCTGTTTGCGTAACAAAGGCAAATCCTTTTACTCCAACAATATCGCCAATATCCATAAGCCGTTTGAATACCGTATTGTACATTGTTTTATCGTCTTCGGGGCAAATATCGTCTCGTTTTATGTATATCTGAATTTTTCCTTTTTCATCCTGAATTTCAAAAAACGAAGCGCTACCCATAATGCGTCTCGACATTATGCGACCTGCAATGCACACATCTTGAAAATTACCTTTTTCCTGCGAAAATTCTTTGTATATCTGTTCGGTATCGGTATTTACAGGATACAAAGCCGCAGGATACGGATTTATTCCAAGCGTTTCCAACTCTTTTAGCGCATTACGCCGTAATATTTCTTGCTCGCTTAATTCGATATTGCTCATGCTTTTTTGATTATTTATTAAAAAATCGCACAAAGTTAGAATTAAATTTTAATATTGAACACAAACTAATGAAAATGTCTATGAAAAATTTTATTGCCATAAAACATTTCATGAAATATTTTTAGCAGTACAAAAATGTGAAATCTAACATAAAAATCAGATTCAATATCAAAAAAAAATACAAGGAAAATCCTGAAAACAGAGTGAAAAATAAAAAAAAAACGATTAGCATGGTCTATAAACTGAAAAAAGTATTAACTTTGCGCCTCAATTGTGAAAAGTTACATGAAATATTAAATATCAAAAATATGCAAAGTAAAGGAACTATCAAACTTATAACTGTTCTTTTGGTTTTAGCTTGTTTGTACCAATTGTCGTTTACATGGGTAACAAGCCGCGTTGAAAGCGCTGCAGAAGAATTTGCAACAGTTATTGATGAAAATGGAATAACAAAAATTGATGAGAAAAAATTGGCAAGCTATTTTGATTCAATAGCTACGACCAAAGTGTATCCATTAGGGTTATTCAATTATAAAGAATGTCAGGAAAAAGAATTGGCGCTTGGTCTTGACCTTAAAGGCGGCATGAACGTCATGCTCGAAGTTTCAGTTGCCGATATGATAAAAGCATTGGCAAATAACACTAATGATGCTGATTTTCAGAAAATACTTGCTGCAACGGAAGCAAAGTACACCAATAGCGGAAAAGAGTATTTGACGCTTTTTGCCGAAACGTGGAACGAGATTGCGCCAAGTAAAAAAATGTCATCTGTTTTTGTGTCGTATGACGGAAAATCAAAAGACATAAGTTACTCCACATCAAACGAAGATGTGATAAAATACATATCTACACAGGTTGAAAGCACCATAAGCAATTCGTTCAACGTGCTTCGCAACCGTATCGACCGTTTTGGAGTAGTTTCGCCGAATATTCAAAAAGTAGGAAATTCGGGTAGAATTCTGGTAGAATTACCGGGAGTGAAAGAACCGGAACGCGTACGTAAACTGTTGCAGGGAACGGCAAGCCTTGAATTTTGGGAAACTTTTGATTGCCGCCGCGATGGCATCTCACAGTATATTGTTGATGCAGATAAAAAAATAAAAGAATTGAAAGATGCCGAAAAAGCGCTGGCACAAGATTCAACATCAACAGAAAATGCAGATACAGCCACAGTAAATACTGATTTGCTTGCAACTGTTGACAGCGTAAATGATACCGAAAATCTGCTTGGCAAACTCAATCAGGACAGCACAAATGTGTCAGAAGCAGCAACTCAACAGGATATCAGAGAACAATATCCTTTATTGTCGGTATTACTGTTAAATGAAAATGTAAATGAGAAAAATGAAAGAGTAAACAAAGCCTGCGTAGGTCGCGCACGCTATACCGATACTGCAAAAGTGAACGCAATGCTGGCGCTTCCCCAAGTAAGCATTTTAAAACCGAGTAATCTGCGTTTTGTATGGTCAAGTAAACCATCAGATACAGAAGGCGTGTTTTATGAATTGATAGCTCTCAAACTTAATCCGCGTTACGGCAATGAAGCTCCCCTTTCGGGCGATGTTATAGTTGATGCGCGAAAAGAATTTAATCAGGCAAGCGGTACTCCATATCCGTACGTAAGCATGTCGATGAATTCCACAGGAACTAAAATATGGGCGCAACTAACAAAAGAAGCAGCAGGCGAAAACGGAACTAAAAAAGACGAAATAGCAGTAGTGCTTGATGGCTATGTTTATTCATATCCAAGCGTGAACGAAGAAATAAAAGGAGGAACTTCGCAAATATCTGGGCGGTTCAACACTCAGGAAGCAGATGACCTTGTGAACGTTTTAAGTTCGGGTAAAATGCCAGCTCCAGCTCGCATAGTGCAGGAAGCCGTTGTAGGACCAACGCTTGGTCAAGAATCAATAAATTCGGGAATGTTTTCGTTTTTACTTGCCTTTTTGGTAATTCTTATTTATATATGGCTGTTTTATAATACGGCAGGTTTGGCAGCAAACGTAGCCCTGATAACAAACGTATTTCTTATTTTCGGCGTTTTGGCTTCATTTGGAGCAGTACTCACAATGCCCGGCATTGCAGGTATAGTGCTAACGCTCGGTATGGCTGTGGATGCCAACATTATTATTTATGAACGCATAAAAGAAGAACATGCAGCAGGCAAAGCCCTGCGTCTGGCTATTACCGATGGATACAAAAATGCCTATTCGGCAATTATAGATGGACAGTTGACAACGCTTATAACAGGCATCGTACTGTTATCGTACGGATCAGGACCTGTGAAAGGTTTTGCTACTACGCTTATCATCGGTATTATAACATCGCTGTTTACATCAATATTTATTTCACGACTGATTTTTGAATGGATGCTCAACCGCGGCAAAAATATCAAATTCGGATTTCCATGGTCGGTAAAGTTCCTGAAAAACACAAAAGTTAAATTTATACAGGCACGCAAAAAAGTATTTACTGTTGTCGCCATTGTTTGGATTGTAGGAATAGCAATAATAGCTATGAAAGGATTCAGCAAAGGAGTTGATTTTACGGGAGGAAGAACTTATGTAGTAAGATTTGACAAAAATATTACATCCAACGAAGTTCGCGAAGCCTTGCTGGCAGAAATGGGCGAAGCATCCGAAGTAAAACAGTACGGCAATTCGGATCAAATGAAAATCACTACAAAGTATCACTACGAAGACCAGTCCGAAAATGTAGATGCCGACGTTGAAAATCTGCTGCATAATGCATTAAAAGGATTATTTGTTGATACAGCAATAACATTTGACGAATTTGTATCAACACAAACCAATCCTTTCGGAATTATAAGTTCCGAAAAAGTAGGACCTACAATAGCCAGCGATATTACGCGAAATGCTATTTGGGCTGTGATTATTTCGCTGTTTCTTATATTTGTCTATATAGCAATTCGTTTTTCGCAATGGCAATGGGGATTTGGCGGCGTATTGGCATTAGCCGGAAATGCACTGTTTACCCTGTCCATATTTTCGTTTGGCGCAGGAGTTTTCCCGTGGGGAATGGAAATCGACCAGACATTTATTGCCGCCATGCTCACAATCATCGGATATTCAATAAACGATACGGTGATTATTTTTGACCGTATCAGAGAATATCGCAAACTTTATCCGAAACACGATTTGAAAGATAATATCAACGATGCAATAAATGCAACCCTTGTCAGAACCTTGAATACATCAGCCACAACAATATTTGTACTTTTGGTAATATTCTTCTTCGGCGGAGATGTGATCCGCGGATTTGCATTTGCCATGACTGTCGGCATAATGTTTGGTACATTCTCATCAATATTTATTGCAACTCCTATTGCTTATGAATTGATACAGTACAAACAAAAAGCAAAAACAAAAGTTGTGAAACCTGAATTATTGAAAAGATAGAATTTTTATTATTATTAAACGTTTTTATTGATAATATTTGTTTAGCGAAACTGCCGAAAAATCGGCAGTTTCTTTTTTATACAAGAGCAATCTTCAATCATTCAGTCCATCCTTACGAATAACATTTGTCCTAATAATATTTTTTGCTGTAATTTCATAAATTATGAGATGTTACAAACCACGCGAAGCGCAGCCAAATGGAAGAACGAAAAAATAACTGTCAACTATTACGTATTTGCCCGTCATTTCATTTAGCGCATCATTAAAGCCTGCTTTAACGCATCAATAGATACGGTACCAGCCTCATTCATGATACTCGTGAAGCATATACTTCTCCTGACCGTTGAGAACAATCTTTTCGAACAGTTTCAAGTCTATGCCACCGCCAAAGTTGAAGCCAAATTCATTGGCCAATACGCTGGCTACATAATTGCCGTAGTCTCCCAAATCAACTTCGGCATCGGCGCTGACGCCCAAAATGCCAAACCTGCCAGCGGATACAGCGCAAGGCTTTCGCTAAGGCTGAAAAGATAATGCCCTGTTACGCTCAAATCCCACGTTGATGCTTGTTTCGGCTATACATTCTACTTCCTGTTTGTTTTTTTGGGGAAGAAATAAGTAAACGAACCTTCAAACCGTATGGAGCTTGTGATATGGTACTGAAATTTAGCGCCGATACCGAAATTGCTAAGTTCATCGCCCTATCCCATTGCCACGCTGATACCTGCAGCCATGTCGCCTTTTTCCTGTGCAGAAATTGGCAAATGCTGTTGCTACAACAAGCATGATTGCCACTTTTTTTAATACTTTCATTTTGTTTGTTTAAAATAATTATATTTATCGCAGGCAAAAATTGTGAGATGAAAATAGGAAAAAAGTAAGCATCTTTGTGGTTTCTATTCATAAAAAGATGCTACAAAATTGACTCTCTCCAAAGAAGAAATTCGTCGGTTAAATTACGAAAGATTTCAATATTCCTGAGCAAAAGTTCAGAAAAAATTGCATGCCGTCTATTTCAAAGCGGCTTGTGGCTATACAAACGTAAAGATATCTATGATATTAGACCTTCAACACAACAGTGTGGGCAAGTATTTTACTACATGACAAAAAACATAAATTTGTCATGTAGTAAAGTAAATTTTATACTTTTTCCATTTCCCATCATGCAATCTGCCAATATATCACTTTATCAAAAGATTATTTACAATCAGTTCAAGATTGCCGCATTGAGCCAGTCATTCAAAGGCTTTGTCAACTTAAGTATTTTAGCTGCGCTTTCAACATAATCGTTTTTGCAAATTTCAGCATCTGCAAAAGGTTTAAACACGTAAAAATGTTTTAATTTGAGATATTCGCCTGCGGGCGAACTGCTGTCAAAACCGACAGGTACGCGGTTCAAACTATCTTCGTCTCTGCAAAGAGTTCCAAACTGCTTTTGGAAAGTCTTGTTTTCAACTATTGCGGCAAATGCTTCAAAATCTTCATAAATTGCCAGACGTATTGTTTTCAGCATTGCAGCATCTGGCATATAAACTCCGCACGATACAAAACTGTTGCTCGGCTCAACATGCATGTAATAAGACGATAATTGACACTTTTTTGTGCCATCGGGACTGAAAACAACGCCTATATTTGTTTTGTAAGGTTCTTTATTTTTAGCAAAACGTACGTCTCGATAAATGCGAAACATACATTTTTTGGGATCATCAAAAATTATATTTGAATCAAACTTGCTGATTTCGGCATATAATTTTTTACTCACATCCAATACATTGTTGCGGGCAGATTCATATTTATCCTTATTATTGTTGAACCATTCGCGATAATTGTTTTTGCTCAGTTCAGACAAAAACTTTAAAGTTGATTTTTCTATCATGATCTTTTATGTCTATTAAGGCAACAAATGTAATAATAAAAAATGGTTGCACAATGTTTTATATAAATTAATTATAATCAAACTATTAAATGATAGATTAATGTAATGATAAAAGTTTTTATTTCAATATCTTAATATGTTGAATACAAAATATGTTTCTCTGTGTTATTTTTCAGTAGATTAATGTCTATTTTATGTAATGTAATACAATGGAGTCATTACATAAAGTTTATACCGTTTCGTATTGTGCATGTTTGAAAATACAACTATTTTCAGATGATTATTCTTCATTATATAAAATAAATACTTATTTTTGCCTTATAATTATGCAGTGTAAAAATGAAAACTCTTTATAAATCGGTTAAAATATTGTTGGCTGCGCTGTTGGTTTGTTTAATCTTTGATTCATGTTCAAGCAGTTACAGCAGTAGCGGACGCTATCGGCATCGCGGCAAAAAGAATTGCAATTGTCCGGCATACAGTTATAATATGATGCCAAATGCAACAAATATTCTATCTTTAACAGAACAAAACATGTTATAATGAATCAGTCAGGTTCAAAAAAACACAGTAGTAATGTTGTTGTGATAGGTAATGGAAGCTGGGCTACGGCTCAAATTTTATTATTGACGCAAAACATTGATACCGTGAGATGGTTTATCAGAGACGGGCAGATGATAGATTACATCAAACGATACAGACGAAATCCTCGATATTTACATTCTGCAAAGCTTGATATTTCAAAAATAAAAATGTCAAGCGACGTAAATTCTCTTGTAAGCGATGCCGATATTATAATTATAGCAGTGCCATCTGCTTTTTGCAAAGCAATTCTCGGCAACATTACATGCGATATCAGTAAAAAATTCATAGTATCAACAACAAAAGGAATTATTCCAGACGAACATCTTACATTGTCGGAATATATGAACGAGCAATTTAGCGTTCCGTTTGCAAATATGTGTATAATTTCAGGTCCGTGCCACGCCGAAGAAATTGCTATGCAACGATTGTCGTATCTTACTTTTGCAAGCAAAAAAGCAGAAGCTGCGGAAGCCATCGCAAAACTTTATCGAACGTCTTATGTGAAAGCGGTTATCAGCGCCGATATTTACGGTACAGAATACGGAGCAATACTTAAAAATATTTATGCAGTAGGCGTAGGCATTTGTCTTGGACTTGGATACGGCGACAATTTTATTTCGGTGTTTACCGCTAATGCCCATCGCGAAATGAAACGTTTTCTCAATGAATCGTATCCATCGAAACGCAATACAAGCCGCTCGTCATATCTTGGCGATTTGCTTGTAACCTGCTATTCCAAATTCAGCCGCAACCGCACATTCGGCACGCTTATAGGCAAAGGACATTCGCCTGAAGAAGCAATTGCCGAAATGAAAATGATTGCCGAAGGATATTATGCTGCACGCGGAATTTACGAAGTAAACAAACGACTGAACATAAGCATGCCTATCGCAAAGGCTGTTTATAAAATCTTATATACGCGTGCATCGGCAGCCAAACAAATGGAACTCGTATCCGACGAATTAAGATAATCGCTGAAACAATATCATTTGAATTTTCAGAATGGAATATAATTGAATACAGCGGCTACTGTTCGTGAGTAAATTTCAATTGTTCAAGCGTAAATGGCGATTATTCATGAGCAAATTTCAATTGATGGTAATGACATATATTGTATGATGCCATCAAAATGACCTTGACTTTCCAATATTAAATTTTCAGCGTTTTTAGGATATTATACATTCTGTAAAATTAATATTTTTCACATAAATTCCATTATTGCTACATATATTAATGTAATATACAAATATTAACATGAAATTTTTTCATCTTTCGTATTATTTAAAATATTTTTTGCGAACAAGCCGCTACTTTTGTCGGAAGTTTCATTGTAAGCATAAAACTTGCGTATTTATCAAGATGCTTCAAAAATAATGTTCATTTTATAAGGTATGAATTCATATAATAATCAAATATATAATACAACAAAATTAAATCGCTTATTATTATTAAACAGGTGCAATGAATTTTATCTGTACAAATGTAATTTCAGATTAGGGTATTGTGTTGTTATTTAACCCAACAATGAATATATTTTTTTGAGTATTGAGATATAAGAGTTTGCTTTTATTGATTTGATTTTTTTGCCTTGCTGCGATATTCAGGCAATTATAAAATTCAAAAATACAACAAACACGCGGGAATATTGTTTGCGATAAAACATAAAAACAATAAAATATTAATAAAAAAAGGAATTAAACAATGAAAAAAAGTAAAATTTTAAAAGGAATGATTTTATCGGCAATGATATGTATAGCATCAATATCATGCCACAAAGACAAAGAAGTTACAGTGCCTGTAACCGGAGTGAAACTCAACAAACATGACATTACATTAGTTACTGGCGCCAAAGAAGTGCTTATAGCTAATGTATTGCCTGCCAATGCAACAAACAAAAAAGTTGTATGGGCATCGAAAGATTTGAAGATTGCAACGGTAGATGCAGCAGGTTCTGTAACGGCAGTGTCAGCAGGAAAGACCACTATTTTTGTTGCTACCGAAGATAAGGCAAAAACCGACAGTTGCGTTGTTACCGTTACGGACAAAGCGATACCTGTAACAGGCGTCAGCGTAACGCCTACTGCGGCATCGGTAGAAATAAATAAAACGGTAAAAATTACCGCAAAGGTACTGCCTGATAATGCAACAAACAAAAAGGTTACATGGAAATCGAGCGACGCAAATATTGCAACGGTAGATACAAGCGGCACGGTAACAGGTAAAAAGGAGGGTAAAGCAACAATCACCGTTACTACTGAGGATGGCGCAAAAACAGCTACATGCGCAGTTACAGTTACGGCATCATCATCGGTAGCCGTAACAGGCGTAAAGGTAGATCCTACTGCGGCATCGGTAGAAGTGAATAAAACGGTAAAAATTACCGCAACCGTTGAACCTGCCACTGCAACAAACAAAAAAGTTAGTTGGAAATCAAGCGATGAAAGCGTTGCAACGGTAGATGCAAACGGCACGGTAACAGGCAAAAAAGCAGGCTCTGCAACAGTTACCGTTACTACTGAGGATGGCGGAAAAACAGCTACATGTGCAATTACCGTTACGGCTGCATCGGTAGCCGTAACAGGCGTAAAGGTAGAACCGACTACGGCATCGGTAGGAGTGAATAAAACGGTGCAGATTACCGCAACCGTTGAACCTGCCAATGCAACAAACAAAAAAGTTACTTGGAAATCAAGCGACGAAAGCGTTGCAACGGTAGATGCAAACGGCATGGTAACAGGCAAAAAAGCAGGCTCGGCAACAGTTACCGTTACTACTGAAGATGGCGCAAAAACAGCTAACTGCGCAGTTACCGTTACGGCGTAAATATCTTTTTATTCACAAACAGAAAACATTCTAATGCAAGAGTTTCAAAAGGAACTGTAAGATTTATCGAATTGCTTTTGCTGCAAGGTTATTACAAATATATTGAATCTTGCACATTTGCAAAGGTGCTGAAAATATCATTCATTGTATTAAGGGCGGATTAGTAATAGCCAAACACATAAACGCACAACAAACTGTTTGCTGAAAATAAGTTTAGTGTAGAAATGCGATTTTGCTGATTGGATTGATTCTTTTCCCTGTCTCAGATGCAATGAATTATATTTTTAAAATTACGCCGCGCTTCTATTGCTTCGCTCCTCGCAATAGCGCGTTGCGTTGTATGTGGCTCGTCATTGCGAGCAGCGTAACAGAACTCAACAATTAAATCCGATATTTATTGCAACGCATAAATTTATGTTGCAAAAAATATTGATGTAAATTTCTTCCCAGACTGACGTAAATTTCTGTCGAGACGCACGAAAATTTTCATCGAGATGAAAAAAATTTTTCATCGAGACGCACGAAAATTTCTATCGAAACAAAAATTTACGGCTATCGAAGAGCAAAAAACAACGTGCTTTTTTAACCTGCGTTTGCTTCACCCTGCGGGTTCGCAAAGGCGAAGCAACAAGGCAAAGCGTCATTGCTAGAAGCGGAGCGACAAAGCAATCCAAACAGTTGAACGGTGAATTTTAAAAAACCTTATTTAAAAAACAAAACAAGCTCAGTAGTACGGATATAAACACACCTAATAACCTTATTTCCTCATTAATCAGAAAGAAATAATAAGGTAATGAGGTTGTTGATTTTGATTTATTGCGGCTACTGAGGTTGTTTTGTAGAGAAAATTAGGTAAAAATGAGGTTTGTTAAATTATTCAACTTTCAACTTTCCTTTTGGCGCAAACCTACGCATCTTTGGCGTAAACCTACGCATCTTTGGCGTAAACCTACGCATCTTTGGCGTAAACCTATGTATCTTTGGCGCAAACCTACGCATCTTTGGCGCAAACCTACGCATCTTTGGCGCAAACCTACGCATCTTTAGCGTAAACCTACGCATCTTTGGCGCAAACCTACGCATCTTTAAGCCAAAGGTACGCACTTTTGAGCCAAAGGTACGCACTTTTAAGCCAAAGGTACGCACTTTTGAGCCAAAGGTACGCACTTTTGAGCCAAAGGTCCGCACTTTTGAGCCAAAGGTACGCACTTTTAAGCCAAAGGTACGCACTTTTAAGCCAAAGGTACGCACTTTTAAGCCAAAGGTACGTAGGTTAGAACGTCATTGCGAGGAGCGGAGCGACAAAGCAATCCAAACAGTTGAACGTTGAATTTTAAAAAACCTTATTTACACCTTATTTAAAAACAAAATAAGGTAAAATTTAGGTTGCCTTTCTTTCTTCTGGATTGCTTCACTTCGTTCGCAATGACGAATCAACAAGGCAAAGCGTCATTGCGAGGAGCGGAGCGACAAAGCAATCCAAATAGTTGA
>JAISNL010000160.1 GCA_031276235.1 Prevotellaceae bacterium
AACAAAACCGTGTGCCGGGTCGGCAATGCGAAATTTTTTGGATGTTGCGGAACGCAAAACTACAAAATGATTTTGGTTCCAGTGTAAAATGCAGGGTAACGGAATCTTGCCGCTTTTCAATTTTTCAGTGGCAAGTTTTGCCGAAACACACTCGAAACCAATTTTTTGCGCGGCTTCGGTAATGCCTAAGAGCGAAACACCTTCGCGCGTGAGAAAACATTCTTCGCGAAGGTATTCGATCGGGTAATGCTTGCCGTAGATGCCTGCAATCATGGCAAGACAGGCGACGCCGCAGTCCATTTGGTCGCGTTGAGGATAAAAATGGATTTTGTCCATTACAATCTATTCATTTCGCCTTTTACTGCATTTTCACCTTTGTATTTGCTTTTTGCTGCATTGAAATTGTAACTAACCGAAAGGGAAATGCTACGCTTATTCCAATCATTACAAACAACAAATGAAACATTATTAATCTCTTGACGTGTTTTATACTTGTCTGTGCCTAAAATATCGTTGCCTTGTATATTTATTCTTAATTTATCTTTAAAAAATGTTTTAGAAACATAGACATTCATTCTGAAAACATCATACATATAATCAATTTCCGAATTTCCGCTTGTGCTGTAACTTATATCTGCCCCGATTTGAAAACTTTTGGACAACAAAATGCTATTTTTGATTTTTGTCCGAAAAATAGGCTGTCCGTAACTCCTTTCATCATATTTGAAAAAATCTTTTAAAAAACTGATTTCTAAAGAAGATTGCCATTTTTTTATAGCTTTTGAATAAAATGCTGCCATAGAAAAATTTCTAAAATTTCTAAAATTTTCGGTTTTTGATAATTTAATATCTTCTGTATATGCTTCGGAAATTAACAAAATAATATCTTCATAAATATCAAAATTAGTTAAAAATAAAAAATCTTTCCATTGTATAGAACTTGAAAAACAATTGTCGATTGAGGATTTTAGAAATGGATTTCCCGATTCGTATGAATACGGGCTGTTGTACTGAATATTATTACGTAGTTGATAATAGCTTGGACGATAAATACTTCTATCGAATCCCAGCATGGCTTGAAAATCGTTATTGGAATATGTCAGATTAATGCTTGGAAACCAATTCTGATAAATACGACTTTGTTCTGCCTGTTTTTCCTGATTTACAAAATAATCAAATGCAACATATTCATACCTTAATCCCAAGTCAAAATCAAATGTATTAATGGATTTATTATAAGTTACAAAAAACGCTAATAAATTTTGCTTTGCTTCATTTCTATTCGATTGAAGATTTTTCTCTCTATCCTGTTCGGTTATGAAGAAAGATTGCCGGTTATTTGTGTTGGCAAATTCACTTCCATAAACAAGTTTGTCATTTTCAAACGGCGTTGTAAAAACCAACTTTGAGGCAATTAATTGGTTGTTTTGATTGCCGTTTGTTACAATATTTTCAATCAATTTGCTACCTTCATTCTTTATTTTTTGTTCGTTATCTGTGTTACCTTTGATAAAGTCAAAATCTAACTTTGCCAAAAGCCATGTAGCAAATTGTCCACTAAAATAAGCATTTAGCGAATGTTTTGCACGATTTTCATCCCTGTTTTGTATAGAATAAATCTGTTCTTTTAAGTTATTGCTGTTAAAATTTGCCAAAGAAGAATAAATTATCGAATTATATTTAGGAGTTAAAGCATATTCGTAACGCATACCCATCGAATTGTTGTCGTCAAAAGTATAGTTTAAGCCCAAATTAGATCTAAAAATTCTTCTATCAATATGATTACTATCGTTTTGAAAAATGTGATTATTTGTGATATTTTGTTCCCAATTAATGTAGTGCAAATCTTTTCTATTGCTAATATAAGCCATTCCGAATAAATCCAACTTATTTATCCGGTAATTGAGATTGACAGCCGAAACATTTGAAAATTTCCTATTAATGGTAATTCCACTTGATAAATTGCCGCTTAAACCCTCGCCCTGAATTTTTTCCGTTTCGATTTTAATTACCGATTTAACATTTGCAGTGTATTGTGCATCCGGATTTGTGATAATCGAAATTTTGTTAATGGTATTGGAATTAATATTTTCCAATTCCGACAAGTCGCGAATGAGTCGATTGTTTAGATAAATCAATGGTACGCCTTTGCCAAAAACGATTATCTTATCATCGTCGTTCGTGACCAAAGGCAATTGAGCCAATACATCACCGGCTGTTCCGATTTCTTTTAACCGGCTGTGTTTTATATCTATTGAAATGCCGCCATTTTCCATTTTAACAAATGGTCTCGTAGCAGTAACAATAATTTCCGGCAAGTCCTCATCTTCAGATTGAAGATATATTGTGCCTATATTTTGCGTTTTTACTTCAAAAATTTGTGTTTGAAAACCTAAAAAACTTACTTTCAATAAATAATTTCCATTATCGTTCGGTAAGGAAAAGTTTCCATTTTTGTCCGTAACAGTTCCCTTAATAAATGACGAATCTTTTGCCTGTAACAAAATCACATTAGCAAATTCAATCGGTAATGAATCATTATTCGCTATCTTGCCTGTAATGTTTTGAGCCGCAAGTGTAACAGGAAATATTAGTGAAAAAATAAGAAAATAGAACTTAATCATTTTTTATTTTCTATTTGATTATCATACCAATACTCTAAAGTTTCATTAAGCAAATTGGGTGTTTTTTGAGCGCATTGGCACAAATTATATTTTCCATTTTCATACATATTTCTCAAACGATAGCAGGCACATTGACCTCGACAAATCGGAAGAAAGAAACAATTCATACATTCTTCATTATGATACCATTTGCTACCAACAACATATCTATAAAATAATGAAGGATTGGTTAATTTTTCTTCATTTATATAACCGATTATTTTATTATTGTCTGTTACGTCGTCCCAACATTTGTAAATTTCTCCTTCCGTCCCAATAATGTATGAGTTAATAACCGTAGCACAACAACCCCGAGTATTTTGTAAAACAGGATAAACGGACTCGTCTAACATTTTTGTTTTTCTCAAATGAAAGAAAAGTTCATGCGCCTCAACATTGTCTATACAATCACACGTTAAAGCAGTATTCGTATCGTTATGTATTTTTAGGAATCCCGGATAAATTACAATTTTATGCCCTTCCCATCTTTCAGATAGTTTTTTCTGCAAATCAAAATAATCTTTCAGATTTTCTTTTTCAACATTCACTCGGATAGATAATTTGGTTTCAGGCAGTTCTTTTACTATTTTATCCATGTTTTCAATTAGTCTGTCAAAAGAGCCTTCGCCTGTTGTTTTTTGCTTGCGAATACTGTTGTGCCTCTCTTTATTTCCATCCAATGTAATTTGTATTGATTTTAATGGATACTTTTGAAATAAATCAATTGCTTTTGAATCAAAATAATATCCATTTGTAACGATAGTTTGTCCGGATAATGGTATTGAAATTTCCGAATGTATTTTTTTTAATATCTTTTCAATTATATCAACAGCCAACAATGGCTCTCCGCCATACCATGTAATAGATAATTTTTTCGCCTCGTCATGCTTCTTAATAAAACATATCAAATTATCAATCACTTCATCACTCATTTTACTTGCTCTTTTTCCTTTTTCGAAACAATAGGAACAGTCAAAATTACAGGCCATAGTAGGAACAAGCACAAGTCCGAATGAAGAGTACAAATAAGAAGATTGATTTTCGGCAAATTCATGTTCTAAAAGAAAATTATTATCGTCGTCTTCATTCACAATAATTTTATGCTTTTCAAGCAAGGATAATAAATTCTCGTCAATCTGCAAAATCAAAGAAGTATTTTCTTTACACTGTTTCAAAAAATCAAAAAAAACTTCTGATAATTTTAAAAAAGAATTTGAACGGGAGCAATATACTAAATGATCTTTATTTTGAAGAAATAAAAAAATAAACAAATCGAGAAATAACATTTTTCATCTTAATATTTATAAATCAACAAACTATAAATTTAATACTATTTAGAGTGGAATACAAAATAAACGATTGTTGCTTTGTTTCCACTCTAAACCAAAAACAATTAGTTACGTTTCTTCGTAACAATTAGCGCCTGTACATTTACACTGACAATCACCCGTTTCTGCTTTCATCTTAGCGATCTTTCCGCCGATAATCTTGGACAGTCCTTCTTCTTCCAACAATTCTTCAGATTTAAGAACTGTAATATCCAAGACTGAAAAATTCTTTTCCATTTTTTATGCAATTTTAATAATTAAACATTCATGCTCCATCTTTTTTAAGAGTTTGGCGCTTTTTCTCTTTCGTTTGTACAAACTTGATTCTACTTTTCTTTTTCTTTTGCATCTGCAGCCGCAAAATACCGAAGAATGTCAAACCGGTAAATTTACAGATGCAAAGTTATGTTTTTTAATACTATGACATGTAAAATTTTATTCGAATTTATTGCGAATTTCCGCAAATTATAAACATTTAATTATCAATATATTGGTCAACAAACAGGCTAAATTCGTATTATTTTTTGCGTAAAAAGCAATAATTTGTATCTATTTGCGCAAAAATAAATCGGCATCATGGAAAAAGCTAAACTAATAGAAAGAAGAAAGCTTAAAGGTTTTTCGCAAAGTATGGTTGCAGAAAAGCTCGCGATGGATGTATCGAACTATAACCGCAGAGAAAAAGGACAAGTTAAAATTTCTTTGCGGGAATGGGAACGACTCTCTGAAATACTGCAAACACCTATTGAAGAAATATTTGAATCGGATGATACTCAGGTTTTTATATGCAGGGACAGTTCTACCGTTCATTATCAGGGAACAAACAATATATATTCTGTGCCTGAGTATTTATTGGAAACTCAGAGAAAATATATAGAACATCTGGAAGATGAAATTCGTAAACTTAGAAACAAGTTGTAACAAGACAATATTGGCTGAAGAGTTTTCTCAATGCGCTGATGTCGCTGGAAGAGCATCATCAGCAATATCGCCCGGTTGAACAGGGAATTTTTGAAAGCAAAAATCAGCGATTAGCCTTCGGGAGAGAAAGGAAGTTTTTTAAACCCTAAGCCGGACGAGCCGGAATTACGCCGTTAGGCGTTACATATCAATAGAAAATGAATATCAACAGAACCTAATCTCCGCAGGAGATTCATATCAAGAATAACATGAAACCTCTAACGAGGTTTAGGGCAGGTAATAATAATACTATTTCTATTGATATGTATGCCCTATCGGGCAAGCCGGATAAGTTATGAGTTATGAATGGGCGCGAAGCGTGTCATTGCGGGCTTGACCCCATAACCATCAGGTTAGCGAGGAAGAACCTCATTTTCACCTCATTTTATTTAACAAAACTACCGCAGTAGCGCCGGATAATTATATCCACCAGCCGAACCTCATTATCTCATTACTTCATTGTTATAATAATAATGAATAATGAGGTTAATGAGGTCGGGGAATATCTATTGCATCACTTGCTACTGCGGTAGTTTTGTCGGAATAAATTAGGTGAAAATGAGGTGTTTAGGGCGCTTAACCTGACGGCTATGGGGTCAAGCCCGCAATGACAACGAGGTTGCGGCGTGCGGCCTACGGATTTTCAACGCAGTCAATGAATACCTGTCGGAGGCAGTCAGCGATGTAAAAAATGGGCAGGCATATTATGAGTGTTTGGAAGCCAGTGTTTTCCTTGCTGTTAAAATCTGTATCCAATTGAAATTAAACCATCAACGATAGACCCCGGCCCTGTAAGATACCATGTAATACTGTCAACAAAAGATTGAATTTTCCAAATATCCGAT
>JAISNL010000043.1 GCA_031276235.1 Prevotellaceae bacterium
CGACCGCAATAGATGCTAAAATCCAAAAAATTATTGACGAACTGAAAATTAGTTGAAGCAAACAACATCTTTTACGGTAATCATGGCACAAATATAAATTATCATGTCAACACATTCCATCCATTTATATCACGCTGAAGTAGGAAAAATCATTCATTTCGACACACTAAAAAAGAAACCGATAATATTGACGAAGAAATTGACAAAAAATTTGCTAAAGGTTATCCCAACGACAATATTCTGTTTGAAGGCAGTTGGGTTGCCGTACTGATACATAGTCGTTCTTTACTAACTCTACACATTACTGATATATAATAAAATAATGGCGAAAATATTTGGAAAATAATGCAGGATTTTGTATCTTTGTGCCGAAAAAAACGGTAAAAATAAATCAAAAAATACATAGAAAATGAAAGGCAAATTACCAGACACAAAACAGCGCGAACTGTTCCGCCAATGTTAAATGACATTATAAACAAGCGTCATGAGTTGGTTCTGCTTGCCGATACGATTGATTGGCAATATTTTGAAAAAGAATTTAAGAATGAAAAGTGGCATTTGTCCGACACAACGGTACAGGAAAATTTCACTACATTTCCGACAGATGCCAAATTGTATAAAAAAGTGATAGATAAATGTAATAATATAGCGAAAAAGACAGGCATAAAACTTCGGCGCACGTACACTCCGAGAGCAAACAGCTTTTGCTCGACACTTACAACGGCAAACATCCCAAACGTGCAAAAAAAGCGAAGAAGTCGCGTAAACGCTTTAAAACCACTGCCAATACACAACTTCGCGATTTATGACGAAAAATGTCGGCTAATCATGAAAACCAATATTCAGAAGAGTTGCAATTGTATCAATGCGCAGTTAATCAGAACAAAAACGACAAAAATAAAGTTTACACTATTCACAAACCGTTTACAGGTTGCATATCCAAAAGTTTCATTTTTCAATGCCGCCTGAATTTGATTGGTAAGGAGAGACTATTTGTTTTTCTGGATTGGCTGCGCTATGCTAAAAAATCAGGGCGCCATTCTCAAAGCATTAGCACAGGACAACGCACTGATTGTTTCGTTCAACTTTTAACTGTTTATTCCTAAAAACTGCCATTTTGTCAGTAAAAGCGAGGAAATCCCCGCTTGCGGTATCAATGCTGATATTTGGAGCGAGGATTTTTTCTGTATGGTTTGATTATCACTGTGTGAAACGACTCAAGTTTTTATCATCACAAGTCTACAGATTCAAGCGCGGCTACGGTTAATTCGTAATCGCGTTCGGCTTCAAGCATTTTATTAAACAGTTCGTAATAATATTGAGATTCCAGCAAATAATCCAATAATGAAATCTCGCCGGAATCCAGCGCCTTTTTCAACAACCGCCCGTTGTTGTATGCCGATAATGATTTTTGATATTTTTGTAATGTTTGCTTCAAATTAGCGGCTTTGGCATATAAATTTTGAAGCGATTTGTAAAATTGTATTCGCTTATCTTCAAAAGTTGCGTTTGATGCCTTCATTTGCAGTTTTGCCTGCTTTACTCGATTTTTATTCTCCCACAGAGGAATAGACACGCCTACGCTTACGCCTTCAAACCGCTGCCCAACAACTTGCTCGCGCATGTATCCAACGGTAAATTTGGGAAGCGCAAGCGACTTGCTCAAACGAACTTGCTGCTGATTAATTTCTGTTTGTCTCTTGATATATTGAAGCAACGGATTTTTTGCTTCGGCTTGAGCGTACCACAGTTCAAAATTATCGGGTAACTGCGTGTCGAAGAAATTATCGGCTGAAAATAAAATTTCTTTGCCTCCGTTCAGCCTTACAAGTTCTGACAGAAGCGAAGTTTGTTCTGTTTCCATATTTTTAATTTCATTTTCAATGCTGTTCAAATACAGTTGCGCCTTGTTGTTTTCAATAGCATTGGTTTCGCCTTTGTCTAATTTTATTTTGTAAGCCGATGCTATATTTTTTGCATTTTGCAATCGGTTTTCATATTCCTTTTCAAGCATTTTATAATAAATCAACTGTATATATATTTGTTTGGCTGTAAGCAAAATATTAATGCGTTCCGATTTGTATTCGAGTTCGACATTTGAATTTTCCAGTTTTGCAATTTTATTTTTGTTGACATATACCGTTGGAAAATCAAAAGCCTGTTTTATGCTTATATCTTGGCGACTGCCTGTTTCCGCAGGGCTTCCCCATAAATAGATGAATTCTATTTCGGGGTTGGATAAATAAATTCCCGTTCGGTTATTCATTTTTTTTGCTTCTGCTTCCATGCGCAGTGCATTCAGTGTTGAACTGTTTGTTTCTATTTGCTGCAACACTTGTTCGTATTCGTTTTGTGCCGATGCCGTATAAACGCCGACAAATAATAATATGTTAATAATTAATTTTTTCATTTTTTTGTTTTTTCTTTTGTAATAATTCATATGCAACAGGGACAATATAAATGTTTAACAGCGTTGATGTCAGCAATCCGCCCAATACAACTACAGCCATTGGACTTTGTATTTCATTGCCGGGTTTTTCGCCGTTAAACACAAGAGGAATTAATGCCAGTGCCGATGTAAGGGCAGTCATTAATATAGGATTCAGTCTGTCAAGTGAACGGCTGATTATTGTTTCGCGTAAATTGCTGCGGTTCGATTTGGCATTTTGATAATTTGAAATCAGCAAAATACCGTTACGCGTAGCAATGCCAAACAAAGTAATAAATCCTATTATTGATGGAATACTAACAACGCCCGAAGTAAAAAATATTGCAAATATTCCGCCTATCAAAGCCAGTGGAAGATTAAGAAGCACTATTGCCGACAATGACAGATTTTTAAATTCTCCATAAAGCAGAAGAAAAATAATGCAAATAGCCATTAAAGATGTAATAAGCAGTGTTTGTGAAGCGTTTTTTGCATTTTCAAACTGTCCTCCGTATTCGATGCGATACCCTTCGGGAAGTTCAATTTCATTGTTAACAGTTGATTTAATATCATCAACAACGCTTTTTAGAGCGCGTCCCGAAACATTTGCTGAAACAACGATTCTGCGCTGTACGTTTTCGCGATTTATGGAATTGGGACCGCCAACCGACACAATTTCCGCAACTTCTTCCAAAGGTACTTTTCTCCCCGAATCCATATCAATCAAGGCTGATTTTATCTGTTCAATATTTTCGGTATAGTTGTTATTCAATCTTAATATTAAATCAAAACTTCGCTGTCCTTCGTAAATTTCGCCCAATTTTTCTCCTGAAAAAGCAAGTTCTATAAATTTATTAAAGTTTTCTATCGTAATTCCATAACGGGCGAGCATGGTTCTGTTGGCTCTTATTTGCAGTTGTGGCGTTTCCGTTTGTTGTTCCACAGCAACATCAACCAAACCTTCAATACCGTCAATCGCGTTTTTGATTTGATTTCCTGTTCTGAAAAGAGTTCCCAAATCCGAGCCGAACAGTTTTATTGCAATGTTTGCGCGTGTTCCCGACAGCATGTGGTCGATGCGATGTCCCAAAGGCTGCCCTATTGTAGTTGCAATGCCCGGAATATCTGCAAGCGTTTGTCTGACGTCTGCCATAAATTCTGCCTGAGTTCTGCTGTTCAATTTGAAATTTACATCAACTTCGGAACTGTTGGTCGCCTGCGAATGTTCGTCAAGTTCGCCTCTGCCGGTACGCCGTGCAGTACTTGTTATTTCTGGAATTTTCATTAATTCTGCTTCAATAATATTTCCAAGTTTGTTGTTTTCTTCGAGCGAGATTCCCGGTTTTGTAACAGCCGAAATAACCAGAGCGCCTTCGTTAAATTCGGGCAAAAAACTTTGTCCCATTGTGAAAAGCAATGCAATGGCAACAACAAAAATTCCTATCGCTGTATATAAAATTGTTTTCGCTCGATTTAAAACCCATTCTAACGATTTTTTATAAGAATTTAGCAATTTTGTTGTAAACCAACTGTCCTTTTCTTTTTTACAAAGATATTTTTCGTTCGACAACATCAATTTACTCAATAATGGCGTCAGGGTCATAGCGACAATCAACGACATGAAAAGCGATATTATAAATGCTATTCCAAGCGGTTTCAACATTCTGCCTTCCATGCCCGAAAGAAAAAATAAAGGGAGAAAAGCAATAATAATAATGAATGTTGCTCTTATAATAGATGAACTGATTTCTTTTGACGCTTCAAATAAAACATTAAAAGCCGAATCGCGTTCTTCCTTCGGTTTATGATGATTTTGTCGTAATCTTTTATATCCATTTTCAACAAAAATAATTGCATCATCCACCAGCGAGCCTATTGCAATACACATTCCACCCAAAGTCATGGTGTTAATATTCATTCCTGATAAATAAAGTACAATAATCGTTCCCATCAGCGACAAAGGGATAGCAATAACAGAAATAACAGTTGTGCGGAAACTTCCCAAAAAAAGGAATAAAATTATTATCACAAACAAAGCGCCTTCCATTAATGCCTTTCCTACATTGTTTACTGATGCTTCGATAAAATCAGCCTGCCTGAAAATTTTGGTATCCATTTTCACATCAGCAGGAAACGATTTCTGTATTTCCGACAAATTGCGTTCTATGTTTTTTGTTACATTTAAAGTATTGATATTAGGCTGTTTCGACACCGACAATATTACTGCAGATTTGGCGTTTTGCGAAGCGTATCCTGTTTTTATTCCGCTGTTTACCAATAATGTTGCAACATCCGAAACTACAACAGGATTTCCGTTTACCGTTTTGATATAAGTATTGCCCAATTCTTCCAAATCATTAGTACGCGATATGCCACGCAAAGCATATTCGTTGCCGAAATCTCTAACAATTCCGCCAATAGAATTTGAACTGAACGTACTTCCTACTTCGGCTAATTCGTTCATTGTTATTCCGTAAATATCCATCAGTTGAGGATTGGCAAGTAGCTGGTATTGTTTATAATCTCCGCTGATAATTGTTACCTGCGATACGCCGCCTGTTGCCAAAATTGCAGGTTTTACAACCCAGTCTGCCAATGTGCGAAGTTCCATTAGCGAAGTAGAATCAGCCTGCAAGCCTATAAACAAAATTTCGCCCATTACACTCGACTGCGGCGCCAAAACAGGAATAACGCCTGCAGGCAAGGCATCGCTTAGCGTTACCATTTTTTCGCTTATAATCTGACGCGCTTTGAAAATATCCGTTCCCCAGTCAAATTCTATCCAGACAAACGAATATCCCTGTGAAGATGCCGAACGTACGCGGCGAACATCTGTTGCTCCGTTTACCGCCGTTTCTATATGAAACGTTACTAATCGTTCTACTTCTTCTGCCGACATTCCGTGCGCATCCGTCATGACTACAACGGTTGGCGCGGTTAAATCGGGAAATACATCTACATCCGTTTTTTCGGCGGTATATACGCCGCCAACAATAAGCAGCAATGCTCCCAGCAATACAAACAGTTTGTTGTTGAGAGAAAACTTTATTATTTTATTCAACATGATTTTCTCCTTTTTTAATGTGAATGACCCGAATGAACATCCAATTCTTCTGAAGATTGAGCAAGTTTTATAAATATTGCGCCTTTGCTTACAACCCGTTCTCCTTCCGACAAGCCTTCTTTGATTTCGGTACGCAAGCCATCGGTTGTTCCCTTGCTTATTGCCCGTTTTTCAAATGTTTCGGGAGTTAATTCGACAAAAACAAAATAATTTCCCATTTCTTCTACTATCGCTTCGTTAGAAACAGTGATTGCCCGCTTGTCGGTTTGCGCTTTGATATATAATTCTACTATGCTTCCCGACAATAAATCTATTGTATTGCTCACTTGAAAAACAATGGGAATAAGCGGATTATTAATATCGGCAGCCTTGCCAAACGAAAGTACTTTTCCGTTTAATTCTTCAAGAGAATAAATTTTGTCGGTATTCATCACATGAATATTTGCCGAAGTAATTCTGCCAAGCAGCGAAAAATATTTCGGAGATAATTCTGCCTTGATGAACAAATTGCTGTTTTGCGAAATAATTAAAACAGGCTGTCCTGTTTCTACATATTCGCCGTTGCGCACCAGTATTTTGGTTATAAAACCCGAAATGGGAGAAGTGATTGTCTGTTTCCCGTTCAAAAAATTTTTGCGCAGATTATTGTACACGTTTTCTGCATTTTTATATTCGGTTTCAGCTTTGATTAAATCCTGTTTGGAAACGATTTTGTCTTTTTCCAAATCAAGTTTTCGTTCATATTCTTTTTTTGCTCTGCCATATTCGTTTTCGGCTTCGGCGTAACGTATGCCGAAATTATTATCTGCCAAGCCGTCGTTTTCTATTGAAAATAAATACTGTCCTGTTTTTACGGCTTTTCCATCAACGGCAAAATCCGTTGAAAAAACAACTGTGCCGCCAGCTTTGGCAGTAACTATTTTTTCATCTCCCTGCGAAGGCAAAACCTGTGCTGCCGTTCGTATTATTGCATCAAAAGGTTTGATATTAACCTCTTCTATCGCAAAATCTGTTTTCTGTTGCTGTTTTTTTGAAAAAACGATTGCATCTGCGTTTGTTTTTTCATCATCATCGTGTATATCTTGATATTTATTGTTTCCGCAACTTGTAAGTATAATTGCCGCAAAAAGCAAAGTTGCTGTTAAATTATATAATTTCATATTTGTATTGTTTACTGATTTTTTTGTAATAAATTGATAAATAATTATTCGAAAAATGAATTTCGAAAAAAACAGTCTGTAAAAAGACTTCAAAAAATCAGCATGCAGGAGGCGCTCTTAATCCTATGGTTGGAAGAACAAAAGCGCAATAATATGTTAATAAATATGGTTTATATTGAAATGATAACGATTCTGAATTTATTGCAGTAACAAAATTATTGACGGAAATAAACTGACATACTTGCAAAATTACATTTGCAGGCAACGCTGTTTCATCATCGTTGTCAATTTTTACGTATTTTTGAGTTAAAAAACATTCTTCCTCAATATCATGCGAATGATGGCAGCATGAACTGCAATGACCGTCATTTTCTGATAGAATAAGCGATAAAGGCGTTATTACGGATGTTTGACCATAATCGCAGTGAGGCACAAAAGTATGTGCCAACATTATCACGTTGGCAAGCAATAAAAATATTAATGCTGTTGCTTTTCTCATACTTATTTTTGATTAGACTGCGATTTAATTTGGGCGCAAAAGTACAAAAAATATTTAAAACTCATCCTTTTTTCATAAAAAAAAATATTAAATTTTGTGAAAACGTTTTTATAACACAGAACAGAACTATCATGTCCTGCTATGGGTTGGCACAAAAAAATCATTACCTTTGCACAAACAAAACAAATGAACAAACAGATGAAAAGAATATTAACAATTATCCTGTTTGCTGCGCTAACGGCGGCAACGGTTAAAGCACAAACAATACGCTATGTGAAACAGGGCGGCACTGGAGACGGCTCGTCGTGGGCTGACGCTTCCGGCAGTTTGCAGGAAATGATTAACGCATCTACCGCAGGAGACGAGGTATGGGTGGACGCAGGAATTTACAAGCCTACGCACACCGCTGCAGGCTCTAATTCCAATCCCAACGACAGAAACAACACCTTCCTGATGAAAGCGGGCGTGAAAATATACGGCGGATTTACAGCAGCGGAAACAAGTCTTGCGCAGCGGAATCTTGCAGAGAACAAAAGTATATTGAGCGGCGATATTGATAACGACGGCGTTCTAAACACCGGTAATGTTTATGTCGTTGTTACAGTTGCAGGCGATATGGGCGGCGCTTTGCTCGACGGATTTACAATTACCGAATCCTACGGGGGCAGAGGCATCAACATCAGCAGTGGCGCCATGACTTTCTCGAATCTGATTGTAAAAAACAATACGGGAAATGGAGGTGGAATCACGTTGGCCGGTACAGGCTCGACATTAACGAATGTTGTGATCGCCAACAATGCCGCGGTAAACGGAGGTGGAATACTTGTCAGCGGCGGAACGCACTACATGACCAATGCTACTATTGTCAACAACACTTGTACCGATAATGGCGGCGCTATATTTGCCTACAACAACGGTACGCTGAATCTCCGCAACTCTATTATATGGGGAAATAATGGCTCGGTAGTATTTCAGTATCAGGGTGGCAACGTTGTCCACTCTTTCAATTTGCTACAAAGCAGTGCTGTAAGCGGAACGACTATTGTTTCTGTTGCCGACCCTCTGTTTACCAACGCTACTGCCGGCGACTATAGCCTGACTCCATTCAGTCCCGCCATGAATATAGGCAACAATGCACTGTACAATTCAGACCAAGTTCCCGATATTTCAGGCACAACGACCGATATTGTCGGCAATCAGCGCATACAGGATTGTAAAATCGATTTGGGCGCTTATGAAACTACAGCCGCCATCGCGCCGACTGCCGGCAGAATATATGTGCGAGCGGGCGCTACCGGTAAAGGTTCGTCGTGGGACGACGCCTATCCCAATCTCGCCTATCCTTTGCGAATAGCGGCGACTTGCGGTATCACCGAAATATTGGTTGCCGAAGGTACATACTATCCAATGTATTCGCCAAGCACAAATGTAGTGCGCGACAAAACTTTTCTCATGGTAGCCGGCGTCAAAATCTATGGTGGATTTAACAATACGCTCACGGGGACAACCGCTGCTACTCCGCCACTGTTCGGCTCTACCGACAGAAAGGGAGTATCAATTCTTAGCGGCGATATTGATAAAGATGGTGTTTTGAACGTCGGCAACGCCTACAATGTTGTTACAGTTGCAGGCGATATGGGCAATGCTATTCTTGACGGATTTACCGTTACCGAATCGTACGGCGGCAGGGGAATCAACGTCAGTAGCGGCGCGATGACTTTTTCGAATTTGATTGTAAGACACAATAAGGGGAATGGCGGTGGAATCGTGCTGTCCGGCACAGGTTCTGTGTTGACTAATATTGTAATCGCCGACAATAATTCGGTAAACGGAGGAGGAATAAATATGTCATCAGGAACACACTACATAACTAATGCCACTATTGCCAACAACACATGTACCGATAATGGCGGCGCTATATTTGCCGGCGGCGGCGCGCTACATCTCCGCAACTCTATTATATGGGGAAATAGCGGTAGCGTAATATATGGAGGAAGCAGAGTGACCCACTCAAACAATCTGTTGCAGGGCGGTTCACTTGGTAGTGGCGTCGTTGTCATACTCAATCCTCAGTTCACCGACCCCGCCGTCGGCGACTACAGTCTGAAGTCCGAAAGTCCCGCCATTGATGTGGGAAACAAATTGCTGTACGACGCCGGACAAACGCCCGATATATCCGACATCGCACTCGACCTTGCCGGCGAGTCGCGCGTACGTGGATGTAACATTGATTTGGGAGCATACGAAGCGCCTGTATCTATTACGCCAACTACGGAGGGCAGAGTATATGTGCGAGAGGGCGCTACCGGTAAAGGTTCATCGTGGGACGACGCTTATCCCAATATCGCCTTTCCTCTGCGTCTGGCGGCGATTTGCGGCATCACCGAAATATTGGTTGCCGAAGGAACTTACTATCCGATGTTCCCGCCCTCTACTACCAACGACCGCGACAAGACTTTCCTCATGGTCGCCGGCGTAAAAATCTATGGAGGATTTAACGCTGCGCTCACAGGAACAACTGCTGCTATTCCGCCACTGTTCGGCTCCACCGACAGAAATGGAGTATCGATACTTAGCGGCGATATTGATAAAGATGGTGTTTTGAACGGCGGCAACGCATACAATGTTTTTACGGTTGCAGGCGATATGGGCAACGCTCTGCTCGACGGATTCACTGTTACCGAATCGTACGGCGGCAGGGGCATCAATGTCAGTAGCGGTGCGATGACTTTTTCGAATTTGATAGTGAGACACAATAAAGGGAATGGCGGTGGAATCACGCTCTCCGGTACCGGTTCGGTGTTAACTAATATTGTAATCACCGACAATAATTCGGTGAACGGAGGTGGAATATTTGTCAGCGGAGGAACGCACTACATGACCAATGCTACTATTGCCAACAACACATGTACCGATAATGGCGGCGCTATATTTGCCGGCAGCG
This sequence comes from Prevotellaceae bacterium, assembly GCA_031276235.1. Taxonomy (GTDB): domain Bacteria; phylum Bacteroidota; class Bacteroidia; order Bacteroidales; family UBA932; genus JAIRKV01. The sequence continues at coordinate 10,096 of JAISNL010000043.1, forward strand.
GCACGCTGTACCTCCGCAACTCTATTATATGGGGAAATAACGGCAGCGTAATATATGGAGGAAGCAGAGTGACCCACTCAAACAATTTGTTGCAGGGCGGCTCGCTTGGTAGTGGCATCGTTGCCATACTCAATCCTCAGTTTACTGATCCCGCAGCCGGCGACTACAGTCTGAAGCCCGAAAGTCCCGCCATTGATATTGGAGTTGATACGCTGTACGACGTAGGACAAACGCCCGATATATCCGACATCACGATAGACGTCACAGGCAATCCGCGAATACAGGGCGGGTATATTGATTTGGGAGCATACGAGATGCCTGTTTTTTTCGCGCCGACTGCCGAAGGAATAGTGTATGTGAAAGAGGGAGCCACAGGTCAAGGCACTTCGTGGGACGACGCATATCCCAATCTCGCATATCCCCTGCGTATGGCGACAATTCACAATATTAAAGAAATATATGTTGCCGAAGGAAGATACATTCCAATGTTTCCGCCATCTACCGTCACCGACCGAGACAAAACTTTCCTCATGGTCGCCGGAGTAAAAATCTATGGAGGATTTAACAATACCCTTACCGGGACTACAGATGTTCCGCCATTCTTCGGCTCTACCGACAGAAAGGGCGTATCAATCCTTAGCGGCGATATAGGCGTGGAAGGTACAGTCTCCGACAACGCCTACGTCGTTGTTACAGTTGCAAGCGATATGGGCGGCGCTTTACTCGACGGATTTACCGTTACCGAATCATACGGCGGCAGAGGCATCAACATCAGCAGCGGCGCCATGACTTTCTCGAATCTGATTGTAAAAAACAATACGGGAAATGGAGGTGGAATCACGTTGTCCGGTACAGGTTCGACATTAACGAATGTTGTAATCGCCAACAATGCCGCAGTAAACGGAGGTGGAATACTTGTCAGCGGCGGAACGCACTACATGACCAATGTTACTATTGTCAACAACACTTGTACCGATAATGGCGGCGCTATATTTGCCTACAACAACGGTACGCTGAATCTCCGCAACTCTATTATATGGGGAAATAATGGCTCGGTAATATTTCAGTATCAGGGTGGATCCGTTAAGCACTTCAACAATCTGTTGCAAGGTGGCTCGCTTGGTAATGGCGTCGTTGCCATACTCAATCCTCAATTTACCGATGCCGCTGCCGACGACTACACTTTGCAAGTCGGCAGTCCCGCCATTGACATGGGAGACGTAACGTTCTACAACTCCGGACAAACGCCCGATATCTCCGGCATCACAACCGACCTTGCCGGTAGTCCGCGCGTACAGGGCGAGCATATTGATTTGGGACCATACGAAGCCTCCACCCTCAAACCGTCGGCGGAGGGCATGGTGTATGTGATAGAGGGCGGCAAAGGCGAGGCTGACGGTTCTTCGTGGGACGACGCCTATCCAAACCTTGCCTATCCCTTGCGTATGGCGAAGATATGCGGAGTCAAGGCGATATTTGTTGCCGAAGGCACATATTATCCCATGTTTCCGCCAGCCACCACCGCCGAACGCGATAAAACATTCCTCATGGTTGAGGATGTGAAGGTTTATGGCGGTTTTAACGGAACACTCACCGGAGCGCCGACAACGGCGCCATTCTTCGGCTTTACCGGCAGAAACGGAGTATCAATCCTTAGCGGCGACATAGGCACGGCGGGAACAGCCACCGACAACGTTTATTCCGTTGTGTCGGTCGCCGGTGATATGGGCGATGCTATTCTTGATGGATTTACCGTTACCGGATCATACGGCGGCAGAGGCATCAACGTCGGCAGCGGCGCTATGACTTTTTCGAACTTGATAGTGAGACACAATACGGGGAATGGAGGTGGAATCACGCTCTCCGGTACCGGTTCCGTGTTAACTAATATTGTAATCACAGATAATAATTCGGTGAACGGAGGCGGAATACTTGTCAGCGGAGGAACGCACTACATGACCAATGCTACTATTGCCAACAACAGATGTACCGATAATGGCGGCGCTATATTTGCCCAAAACAACGGTACGCTGAATCTCCGCAACTCTATTATATGGGGAAATAATGGTTCGGTAATATTTCAGTATCGGGGTGGATATGTTAATCATTTCAACAATCTGTTGCAGGGCGGAACACTCGGCAATGGTATAGTTTCCAATACTGACCCTATGTTTAACAGCGACTATAGTTTGCAAACAGGAAGCCCCGCAATAGACATGGGAAATAAAACGCTGTTCAATGCAGGACAAACGCCTGATATTTCCAGCATAACGGCAGATATTGCAGGCAATCCGCGTATTCAGGGAGGCAATATTGATTTGGGACCATACGAATCTGCTGACTGCATGGCATATACTACCGATGTTTCAGGTAGACTTTACGTAAATAAGTGGGTAAGCGGCGGCAACGGTAGCGGCTCTTCCTGGTATGACGCAATGCCCAAACTGGCTACAGCTCTCATGGCGGCTCGCAATAACAGCGAAATAAAAGAGATATGGGTAGCGCGTGGCATATATAATCCGCTTTTCCA
>JAISNL010000114.1 GCA_031276235.1 Prevotellaceae bacterium
ATCAGAAGGCGCGTGGATTTTTTCCCGAGCGGAATGAACAACAGCGTGAACAAGCCAAAACAGATATAAAAAAACTTTAGACCAATGCGTAAACAGCAATGACACAGTTATTTTATTTCAGGACGAATTCTCTCTTAGCAATACCGCCACGCTTTCTTATACTTGGTCACCGGTTGGTGAACAGCCACAAATAGCCTGCAAACAATCTCAATACCATAGATACCGCAAACAGACACAACTCATTTGTGCTGAATGCTGGAGTTAAGATTTACGACGGCTTTGCAGGTACGGAAACAAGCCTTGCACAGTACAGCCTTGCAGCAAACAAAAGCATATTGAGCGGAGATAATTTGTATCATACTGTTATATGCGCAGGCAGCATGATAAGAGGCTCAGATACCGCCAGATTAGACGACTTCGTTATCAGAAACGGCAAGGCAAAAGGTAGCGGCACAATCACCGTAAACAGCCATCCTATAAGCGCAAACAGCGGCGGCGGAATTTTTAGCAAAATGCTTCGCCTCAAATTGGCAATTCCATTGTTTGGGGCAATGCCGCAGGAAGCAACAACAATGTTTACAGCGCAGGCGGTTCTCCTGCATATCGAACCCAGCAGGCGCAGGCAACATTAACGACACAAATCCGTCAAACGATCCTGCCTTTATGCATCTAGTTTCAGCATCAGCCGCGCCAACTATTGATGGTTATTATCGCCCGCAACTTGGCAGCCCAGCGCTCAACGCCGGCAATAACGCCCTCAACCGCGAACATACAGACATAGAAAGTTTCCAACGCATCCAAGAATCTCAAATAGAATTAGGCGCATACGAAGTAAATTACAACTTTGAATGTAATTGCGAATAGTGAATGAATAACCCCTTTCCGCAGGCTTCGCCTGCGGGAAAGGGGTTTGTTATAAATATTCGTCGCTACTAACTGCTAAAGTTACTTATGCTTATGAATAATAAATTGCAAAATGCAGGTTAACAGCAAAAATATCGTGTTGTATATTCAGAGCCGTCATTTGGAATTGACTTATGATATATGTTCTGCAAGCAATTTTTTCATTTCGCATTGTAAAGTTTTTGCCGCTGCTGCTGCTTCAGTTGCAAAATTTTTGCCGCCGCCGGCATAAATAATTGCTCGCGAAGAGTTAACAATCAGTCCGCAAATATCGTTCATTCCGTATTTCACAACATCCGCCAGATTGCCGCCCTGCATTCCTATTCCGGGTATCAAAAGAAAATGCTGTGGAATGATTTTCCGTATAGCCGCCAGCATCTCTGCTTTGGTTGCGCCTGCAACAAACATTGTGTTGTCTTCATTGCCCCAGTTTTTTGCCCGTTCAATCACTTCTTCGTAAATCATTTTGCCGTTTTCGGTTTTCATAATCTGAAAATCGGAAGACGATGCGTTGCTTGTAAGTGCAAGCAGAATGATCCATTTATCGGCAAACGAAAAAAAGGGGCTTGCCGTATCTTCGCCCATATAAGGCGATAAAGTTATTGCATCGAATTTCATGTTTTCAAAAAATGCCTGCGCATACATTTTCGAAGTATTGCCAATATCGCAACGTTTGGCATCGGCTATCAAAAATATTTCGGGATAACCTGATTTCAAATATTCAACAGTCATTGCAAGCTGGCGCAGTCCATCAGAACCGCAGGCTTCGTAAAAAGCCAGATTGGGCTTGTATGATATGCAATATTTTGCCGTAGCATCAATAATTTGCCTGTTAAATTGAAACAGGGCGTTTTGTTGATTGCGCAAATGTTGCGGAATTTTGTTAATATCGCTGTCGAGTCCTATACACAAAAAACTTTGTTTTTGCTGTATCTGTTCAAATAATTGCCTGCTGTTCATATTTTGTGTGTTTAATTGTAAATTATCTTGCTTCGTATTTTTGATTTCTCAACCATGGAGTGAACCCCGCTTCGCAAATTGCATTCTGTATTCCTTTTGCATCCAATGTATTTGTTGCGCCTGCAGACGAAACTACATGTTCTTCTATCATAATCGAACCCATATCGTTTGCTCCTGCATGCAGCGCTATTTGTGCAATGTTTTTGCCTGCGGTAAGCCACGATGCCTGTATGTTTGTAATATTGTTCAATGCAATACGGCTTATTGCAACAGTTCGTATATATTCGTCGACAGTTGCGGTTTGCTCGCCGATTTCTGCGCCGAGTTTTGTTCCTTTAAGTTGCATGAACCAGCATATAAAAGCCAGAAAACCATAGGCATTTTGCGGTTTTTCAGCCTGCAAGTTCCGTATTTTTACGAGATGTTCTATTCTTTCTTCCAGAGTTTCTATATGACCGCAAACCATTGTAGCTGAAGTAGGCAAATTAAGTTTATGAGCTTCGCGCATAACGTCGAGCCACATTTGGGAATTGGGTTTTGCAGGCGATATTTGTTTGCGCACTCGATCACATAAAATTTCAGCTCCTGCTCCCGGAAGGCTGTCTAATCCTGCTTCAACAAGTTTTTCAAGTATTTCGCGATAAGATTTTTTTTCTTTTTGCGCAATATGAGCAATTTCGGGAGGTCCGAGCGCATGAAGTTTTATATTGGGATAAAGTTGTTTTAGCTGAGAAAAAAGATTCATATAAAAATCCAATCCGTAATTGGGATGCAAACCTCCCTGCAGCAAAAGCTGGTCGCCATTTAAGATTATTAATTCTTCGATTTTTTCAATATATTCGTCTAATGTTGTAGTATATGATTTTCCTTTTTGAGACGGCTTACAGTGGAAATTACAAAATTTGCATCCTGATATGCATACGTTTGTAATATTTACATTGCGGTCTATTTGCCAACTCACGCCGTTTCCCGGTACATGTATTTGCCTCAATTGACTGGCTGTAAACATCAATTCGCCTGTATCGGCAAATTGATATATTTGCATCAGTTCGTTTGCCGATAAAGTTTCCAAATTCAGCGCCTTACGAAAAATATTATCATGAACGTTCATTAATTGTTATATTATTCTTCCAAAGGATAAATACGATTAAATCTGTTTTTTAATTGTTGTTTAGGGTATAGAGGCATGCTGTAGCCTACCTGTATTATCCAGTTTTTATTTCTTACCTTGTATTGTCCATTGTTGTATTTTAAATTAGCCATATAAATATTAGGATAATATTCTCCGCCAATTTTTGTAATACCAGCCTCATATCCGATGCCTATATGTACATGATAAAATGTTATTCCTAATCCCAATTTAAATCCTATATCAATATGTTTGAATGTTTTTTTATTAAAAGAGTTCATTATTTCTGATTTATAACTAATAGCCGAACCCTCTGCATGAAAAATATGAATATCTATCAGTTTTGTTCTACCGCTTATGCCATAAGATGCGTACATGCCTGCAAATGGTTCTAAAGTTATATTGTTATTAAGACTAATATGGTAATTAATCAATACAGGTACTTGCAAATACAGCAAGCCTGTTTGATATGCATCATACTTTTTTATCTCGATTGGCATGCCATGTCCATCAATACTAATTTCATCTATGTGAACATTTTGCTTAAAACCCTTATTTGTTAAATATAATCCTGTTTCTATATACCATTTATTAGATTTTGATAATAGCCGCTGATATGATATTCCTATATTTAACCCATTGCGTATGCTTGTAGTATAAGAATCAGGTTTTATTTTATTTGCCGTAACCGAGGAAAAATTTATCCCTCCGCGAATGCCTAAAATATTTGGAGGTAACTCTTGAGTGCTTCCTAACGAAACAATAAAAATACCGATTATTATTAAAATATGCTTTTTCATAATTTTTAATATTTTGTTATTATTATTTTATTGTTATAATTATAGTCAGTACCTGTAATATTAGTAGTTCCGGGATCAGCTTCAATGCGGGCGCTAAAAGAGCCGCTAATAAAATATCCATTTCCATATCCATCCCATCCCCAGTTGCAATGCACCAATGTTCTGTATTCATAATAAGGATCAGCTATCATACCCGGTGGGGCTTCGGGAATTACTTCGCGTTGCTGATGAATATAGCCATCTATT
>JAISNL010000137.1 GCA_031276235.1 Prevotellaceae bacterium
CTTGCAAAAAAGATAGGAAGCCGTAGAGAGTATGTGAAACGAGTTCTTGTTTCATATGAACTATATCGAATTATTGAAGATGAAGGATTCTACAAAATAAAAGACTTGGATGATACTACTTTTTATGTAGGATATTTAGTTGACTCTTTAAGTAAAAGTAATATTGCTTCCTTTTTGGATATCAATATATCGTCAATAAATCCTTTGGAGAATCTTAATAAAGCAAACTTGAAGGAGTTGATCTTTTGGTTTTTTGAAAAAAACGACCAGAATAAAACCCGAGTAAAAGGGAAAAGTAATGACTTAAATAAATTGAACGCAATTTTAGGCAACCAAATAGCTTGTTCTGCATTTAGGAAAGGTAAAGACTTGAATATGGTCTTTGAATCTACGGAAGATGTAGAATCGTTCTTTTCTCAAACATTCAAAAATAATTAACCTCATTAGAACAAGCGGACTCTTTGGTACATAAGATAGATGACTTTTATTCTGATTTAGATGATGATTTAATCCAAATTAGAAAACTGACTTCGAAAATAAAACAAACTAAGGACGAACTGTTAAAAAAAGGAGTATTTGGAGATGGCGATGAATTTTAATGAAAAATTGGAGACGCAATTTCAAAATCTCACAATTGAATCTCCTAAAGTTCCTAAATACATTGAATATATGTATGCTGATTATGTGGAATTGAATGCATTGTTTTTGAAAGAAGAAGTAACAATTGCAGACATTTCAGATAAACTACATGATGTCAAAGATTCTAATATCTTGGAAATTGAAGAATTAGATGCCATTGAAGAGGATATAAATGAAATAGCGTCTTTAGAAGCAGAAAGAAATGATGTGATATAATTGCATGGATACCTTTTACTGATAAAATACCCAATATGCTTATTGTTCTTAGTCAATGTGCATGTGGGAAAGACTGGATTACAAAACAGTCTGATACAGAATTTTTTAAGGGGTATTTTTGTTTTGAGAAAAGCCCTCTTCATATTATGTTTATTCCATGTGCAATTTCGAATACGGGGGATAAATTTTTTCAGCATGACAGGATTCTGGATCATCTCTTTTTTGATAGGAAAAGAATCTTAGAGCAGTTTGAAGAATTTAATTTTTTCACAGAGTTAAAAGCATTTTCTGTTGTTGAAAAAAGCATTAGAGAAAGAATCGCGATATAATGTTTATATCAACGCATTGGACATAATACAAAACATGAAAAACAAAAAAATCTCATCCTCACTTATATCTATGGGAAAAGTACATTAAGGACGTGCAATTTCAAGTAGCAAATGCAACTTTATACGAATAAAGGATTGAAAACAAACAATTAAATACAGATGACGTGTTGTTAAACCGGTAAATAAATCAAAGATTTATTCTCGTTTTAACAATATAAATTGCAGATAAAATACTTATAGCACAAAGAAAATTGTAGTTGCATTTACTAATTGAATCTGCGTAAAATTAGAGCGGATAAACAAATAGAGGCATTTGCAAAACCGTATTTTTGAAGTAAATGTATATAATGAACCTTTGCAAAAAACCATAATTTTTTCTACAATTTTTCATCTCACATTTTTACCCGTCTGTGTGCAATCTTAAAATTTAATGCTAACTTTGCAATGCTTTTAATTTTAATAAATAACAATTATGAACGATGTTAAACAACTTCAAAACATTGCAACCCAAGTAAGGCGCGACATTATACGCATGATTTGCGCTTCGCAGTCGGGGCATCCCGGAGGTTCGCTCGGTTGCGCCGACTTTATGACTGCACTCTACTTTAACGTGATGAATGCTTCGCCGCAAACATTTACGGCAGATGGAAAAAATCAGGACATGTTTTTTCTCTCAAACGGACACATTGCGCCTGTATGGTACAGCGTGCTGGCTCGCGCCGGATATTTTGACGTAAAAGAACTGGGAACGTTGCGCAAATTACATTCAAAATTGCAGGGACATCCTACAAATTACGTGAAAGGAGTGCGAATAGCCTCAGGCTCGTTGGGACAAGGGCTTTCCGTTGCCTGCGGAGTTGCGCTTGCAAAAAAAATGAACGGCGACCCGAATACCGTTTTTACGCTTCACGGAGATGGCGAATTGCAGGAAGGACAAATTTGGGAAGCGACAATGTTTGCCGCAGCAAAAAAAATAGACAATCTCATTGCTGCCGTTGATTATAACGGACAACAAATTGACGGCGCTGTTGACGATGTGCTTTCGCTTGGCAATTTGCCGGCAAAATTTAGCGCTTTCGGATGGGAAGTTATCCATATCAACGGTAACGATATGAGCGAACTTATAACTGGCTTTGCAAAAGCAAAATCATTGACAGGCAAAGGAAAACCCATAGTTGTTTTAATGGAAACCGAAATGGGACAGGGCGTTGATTTTATGATGGGAACGCATAAATGGCACGGCAAAGCTCCAAACGAAGAACAAACTCTACAAGCCCTCGCCCAACTGCCCGAAACGCTTGGAGATTATTGATAAAATAACAGAAAATAAACTATTTGGATATAATTTTGAAATGAACGAATTGCTTACAATAAAAGAAGCCAGCATTTGGGCTACTAATTACATGGGAAAAAATGTAACGCCATCCAATATTTCCTATCTAATTCAATACGGACGAGTTAAAAAAATCGGTGAAAACGGCTCAACTCAGGTTTATTTGAACGATTTGCAAAATTATTATCAGTCATTCGACGGCTCTCGTGAAGAATATTTCAAAGAGAATATAGAGGTAAAAACCGATGTGCGATTAGGCAACAGTAAAAACATTTTAAAAGAATATGCTGATAATTGTGTTGATTTAATAGTTACCTCACCACCGTATGCCGACAGGCGAAAACAAACTTATGGTGGCATTTCACCAAAAAAATATGTTGAGTGGTTTTTGCCGATTTCAAAAGAACTTTTGCGTGTTTTAAAACCTGATGGCACTTTCATATTGAACATTAAAGAAAAAGCGGAAAATGGAGAGCGCAATACTTACGTTTTGGAATTGATTTTGGCTTTACGGAAACAGGGCTGGCTATGGACAGAAGAATTTGTTTGGCACAAAAAAAACAGTTACCCAGGAAAGTGGTCAAATCGTTTTCGCGATTCTTGGGAACGGCTTCTACAATTCAACAAAACAAAACATTTTAATATGTACCAAGATGCTGTGAAAGTTCCGATTGGCGACTGGGCGACAGGCAGATTGAGAAATTTAAGCGAAACTGATAAAATTCGCGATAATGCAAAAAACGGTAGCGGATTTGGGAAAAATATATCAAATTGGATTGGCAAAGAAACTGTTTATCCAACAAATGTTTTGCATTTATCAACGGAGTGTAGTAACAAAAATCATAGTGCGGCTTTCCCTGATGCTTTGCCTGAATGGTTTATCAAACTTTTTACCAAAGAAAACGACACTGTTTTAGACCCATTTGCAGGTTCGGGAACTACGTTAAAAGTTGCTCAAAGAATGAGTAGAAATTCTATCGGAATAGAAATTATGCCTGAATACATAGAATTAATTAAGTCAAATCTTGCACAAAACAATTTATTATGAACAAGTTAAATATGATAGAAATACAGAAATACGCAGAAGAGCATATAGCGATATTCCATAAACAGAGATTGGATGTTGTCATTGAGAAACTAAATCTGAACGATTTACTGTTACACAAAAATCCTTATCTATTTAAAGCAAAAAATATTTTTACTGCACAGCAATTAATAAAATCAATGGCAGATGCCTACTTGCAGTCAGGTGAAGAAACAAAGTTTGGTAATTTTATCGAAGGGCTTGCAATTTTCGTTTGCGATCAAGTATATGGTGCGGAAAAAATAAAAGAAACAGGCAAAGGAATGGACTTTAAATTTGAAAAAGATGGAATAATTTATGTTGTAGAATGTAAAGCAGGTTGGAATTGGGGTAATAAAAGTCAAATCAACCAAATAAAACTCGACTCACAATATGCCAAAGAAAAGTGGGGTAGAGAAGGAAAAGAAGTTAGAGTAATTAACGGATGTTGTTTTGGCAAAGGAAAAAACAAAGCAGAACAAGCAGGGTATGAGAAAATTTGCGGACAAGATTTTTGGTATTTTATCTCTGGCGATGATGAACTGTATATCAAATTAATCGAACCAATTGGACACAAAGCCAAAGAAAAAAATGAAGAGTTTGAAATTGCATACGCCTCACTTCAATATAAACTCACATTAGAATTCGCACAAAGGTTTTGTGATGATGGTGGAATTATTGACTGGAAAAAATTATTAGAATTTAATTCAGGTAGGAAACAGAAAAAACAAAAAAACAGATAATATGCCACTAATAAATTCAACAAAAGAAAAAATATCAATCGAAGTAATCAAAACAATGGTTACTGCACGTGAAACTACGCCTGAATTTGATAAAAATAATCCTTTTCAATCTGCTTTCACCAAAAATTTTTCCGACAAACTTACTGACAATGTTTCTGATGTGCCATTTTTTATCAGTTTGGCAAGTTGGCTACACGGACTTAATACAACTATGGGGCAAACATTTTTTGAAAATGTAGCGCATATTCTTTGTTGTGGCGAAAAACGAGAATATACATCAAAGAAAGACGGAAATCTTAAAATTACCAAAAAACAGCAGGAAAATATTACTAAAATCATAACTGATTTGAGCAATTCAAGCAGATTACCAAATTTGGAATACGAAAATGATTTGTTATTGCAAAAAGATGATACGCCAATGCTCACAGCAGCCGATTTTTCGGCAGATGTTTTTTTTGAAAACAATAGTTCCATTGTGGCAATAGAACTGAAAACCGTTAAACCCAATTCAGGTGGAATGATGGGCGAAAAGCAAAAAATTTTAGAAGGCAAAGCGGCTTTGTTTCATAAATTTCCAAACAAAACAATTCATTTTTATTTTGGTTTTCCATTTGACCCAACTGTAAATCCAAAAAATGAAAATGTTACAAGTTTTAACAAGGCAAGATTCTTAAATTCTGTAATCAATGCCAATAAATTTGTAGCCTCGAATGAAGTGCTTGTAGCAAGTGAATTGTGGAATTTCCTTTCGGGCGAAGAAAATACAATGGAACACATTTTGCATATTATAAACACAATAGCAAGGCCTGATTTTTATCAAAAATTTCAATTATTAACAGATAATACAAAACGAAATACGTCTGAATATTTAAAACAATTACAGGAATGGAATCTGTTTTCTGAAATAGAACTCATTGAAAATAATGATATTATTACTCGTAATTTAGATGTTTCAACAACAAGAATATACAACAAACTAATTTTTAATAGTGGAGGAAAATACAACTGGGAGCGATATAATATTCTCAAAAAATTATTGGAATGCGTTAAAGGACTTATATGAAAAATAATGAACAATAACTTTTACAACATACAATCCATTACCCACAAAGCCTTCGGCGACAACATAGAATTATTGTCAAGCGTTGACGAACTCTTTGAGTTGGAAATGGCATGGTTGGAATTTAATTGCTTGTCGAAAGAAGAATTTTTGGAACGCTCTGCATTTATAAAATCCGTTGATAATCAATTTACAAGACATTATTTGCTTTATTCTAATTATTCCGAGAAAATCAATGAAAATCGAACTGCACAAACACAAGCGTATTTTGAAGAAGGACAATTTTCAACAGGCTATGCAACGCACGGACTTTTCCCTTATCGTGGGAAATTTCATCCTCAACTGATAAAGGGGTTACTCAATATTTTGGGTATTGAAAAGGGTGAAATAACCCTTGATCCAATGGCAGGCAGCGGGACGACAAACATTGAGGCGGCTTTGACAGGTATAAATTCTATCGCCTGCGATGTTAGTCCGTTTTGTCGATTTATGATTAAAACAAAGTATGAATCTTTGACTGTTGATTTGAATTTATTGGAGAATATTCCGTCGGATAACAAAAAATTATTTGATTTTTTCAAACAGGGCAATGTATTACAAAAAATTGCAGAAGTCAGGAATATAGAAAAACAAAAAATCTACAATCTTGCATTTTTGGCTTGGTTAGACGCATTGGGATATTCAAAACGAGTTGTACGTTCCAATCACGAACAACTTTTTGAAAAGGTTCTGTCTCGCTATATCGAAACGGTAAAATCAGCGCTGAAAAATCCATATTTCAAACATACTGAATTAGGCAAAACAACCGTTTTGGACAATTCCGATGCGCTGAAAATTGACTTGCCAAATGAAAGTATAGATTGTGTAATAACTTCTCCCCCATATTCATTTGCAATAGATTATATTGAAAATGATAAAGATCAGTTAGAATTTTTAGGATACAACATAAAGGAACTCAAAAACGAAATGATTGGATTAAAAGGCAAAAACAAAACCGAACGATTGAATACATATTTTGACGATATGGATAAAGTTTGTGCTGAGATTTCAAGAGTTCTCAAAAAAAATAAATACTTTGCAATGATAATTGGCTCAAATACTAATCAAACAGGCGGAATACGGTTAGAAAACACAATCATTGATTCCGCAAAAAAATACGATTTATGGTTGGTGAAATCAATTCTTAAACCTATTAAAGGAATGAGAAACACAATGAAAGATGAATATATACTAATTTTTAAAAAGATATAATATGAAAAGTGTAGATGATAAATTTTCGACTGTTATACAGAAAAATACTTTTTATTTCTTTAATCAAAAATTCGAGGAAGGATACGAAGGTTATATCAATTCGTTGAAAGAAACTTTGTTGATAGTGAAAAACAAAGTCGAAACAGAAGGATTGAAAAAAGAGATTTTTGAGTGGTTACTCAAAGACAAAGAAAACGGATTACGGGCATTACTCGCATTGACGGGTTTTTCGAACGAATATCTGAAACGATTGACAACTATCATTCGTATAGTCGATAATCCCGAACTTAATACTCTTGTTTTCAAAGATAAATGGTATAACGAAAAAAATCCTGACAACATACAGGAATGGTCGGACAGTACGATTCTGAAGAAAATTCAAAACAACGAGTACTTTCGCAAAGGATTAGTAAACATTTTCTTTGAAGGCGCTTCTATTCCGTTTATCGCTAACACAATTCCACTTTTTGAGTTGAAAAAGTTAAGTATCTCAAAACTCAAATTCGAAATACCTGAACTGATTGATTCCTTAGTACGGTATAAGGAAAAAGGCAGTTATTCGGGTATGAGAGGCAATAATCCCGAAACCATTGTCGCAGAATTGTTGGAAAAGTTAGGGCTTACATACGAAACCGGCGACTTAACAGAATTAATTACAAATGCACCCGATAACAAGAGAACAATGGATTTTATCATTCCAAACAAAAAAAATCCGCTCATAATAGCCGAAAGTTCATTTTTGGCAACGACTTCTTCCGGACAAGGAGACAAATCCAAAACGGAAATTTCGATTGACTCTTTGATTAAAGAACACTATCCAAAAGCAAAATTCATTGGTTTTGTGGATGGTATCGGATGGTATATACGTAAGGGCGACTTAAAACGTATGGTAACTGCATACGAAGATGTTTTTACGTTCCATTCCGATGAGTTAAAACGATTTGAAAAACTTTTAATAGAAACATTCAAATAATGACAGATAAAGATATAAATAGAATTTTACAGGGTGATTGTTTGGAGTTATTTAAAAATATACCGGACAATTCGGTTGATATGACTTTTGCCGACCCGCCATTTAATTTGCAGAAAAAATACACGAGTTACAAAGATAATCTTGAAATTCAGGAATATTTGGATTGGTGCGAAAAGTGGATTGCCGAAATGATCAGAGTTATCAAACCTACCGGCTCAATTTTTTTGCACAACATTCCGAAGTGGCTTACTTTTTATGCTACTTATTTGAATAAGCTTGCCCATTTCAAACATTGGATTGCATGGGACGCGCCAACAGCTCCAATGGGAAAATCCTTACAACCTGCACATTATGGTATTTTGTTTTACACCAAAGAGGCAAAAGGGACGAAGATTTATGAACTTCGTCATCCTCATAAAAGAGATAGAAAAAAAGGTTATCTTTGGAAAGATTACGGCGGCAAAAAAGACAGTTTACACCCTTTTGGGCCTCTTGTTTCAGATGTTTGGACTGACATTCACAGAATCAAACACAATTCGAAACGCGACCCTCATCCATGCCAATTACCTTTACACTTAATGGACAGACTGATTTTGATGGTTACAGATGAGAACGATGTGGTTTTAGACCCATTCTCGGGTACGGGTACAACAGCAATAGCCGCCAAAAGATTAGGAAGACAATACATAGGATTTGAATTAGATGAAAAATACGCGGAAATTTCGCAGCAAAAATTGAAACAAGTGCAACCAAATTACAAAATTGGTAATAGTTGGGTTAGTTTTTATTTGCGTGATATTGCTACAATTCGCAATAATGATTGGGATAATCTTGAACAGTATTTTAATATTCCTAATCCTGTTCGTGCGATTGATTTTCAAAGAACTACCCTGAAACGCAATGTCGCAATTCCAACTGATTCGGAATATTGTTTAGAAAAGGATATTACCATTACTAACAACGAAATTGATGATGCTGATACAGTTAAGATTTTGCATACTTCAACGCTTCATTTATTTGAATATCCATCAATAGCAGCAATGACAAAATAATGAATTTATTATTAACTTTATATGATAGCAGGCTTGGAATTACGCCCCGAAATTGATAACTACTTTAACAAATTTAATTAAATAACAAACAAAATACTATAACAATGAATTATACAAACACAGGAAACAAAGAAACACGCGCAGGATTTGGCGCAGGCTTGCTTGAAGCAGGACGCAGCAACACAAATGTAGTTGCCCTCACAGCCGACCTCAACGGATCAGTAAAAACAGATGCTTTTGCAGCAGAATTTCCCGAAAGATTTATTAATACAGGAATTGCCGAAGCAAACATGATAAATATTGCCGCAGGACTGGCTTTGACAGGGAAAATTCCCTTTGCAGCAAGTTTTGCAGCATTTGCAACAGGCAGAGTGTATGATCAAATCCGCCAGTCGGTAGCATATTCAAATACAAATGTGAAAATTTGCGGCTCTCACGCCGGCATTACTCTCGGCGAAGATGGCGCAACTCATCAAATTATGGAAGATTTTGCCTTGATGAAAGTATTGCCTAATATGACTGTGCTTTGCCCCTGCGACTACAATCAAACGAGATTGGCGACAATTGCAGCCGCACAATATTTAGGACCTGTTTATATTCGCTACGGGCGTCCAAGTGTTCCGAATTTTACTCACGAAAACGATATTTTTGAAATAGGCAAAGCCCAAAAACTTGTAGAAGGAACAGACGTTTCCATTTTTGCAACAGGACATTTGGTTTGGGAAGCGCTGCTTGCATGCAAAGAATTGGAAAAACAGGGAATTTCGGCAGAAATTATAAACATTCACACCATAAAACCGCTTGATGTGGCAGCCATTTTGCAGTCGGCGGCTAAAACAGGAGCGGTTGTCAGCGCCGAAGAGCATTTTTGCAATGGCGGTTTAGGCGAAAGTATTGCTCAGATTTTAGTTACAAATACAAAAACGCCAATGGAAATAGTTGCCGTGAACGATAAGTTTGGGCAAAGCGGAAAACCAATGGAACTTTTGGAAGAATATCATCTTACGCATCCTTATATTGTAGCGGCGGCAAAAAAAGTCATAAGCAGAAAATAATACACATTTTAGTCAACTATATTATTTATGCACAACGAAATAGACGACAGTTTATTGATAGAAATGTTTAAAAATGCAGACAGCAAAAGTTTTGCATTTAATCAAATTGTGCTTAAATATCAGGAACGAGTATATTGGCATATCCGTAAAATGGTGATAAACCACGATGACGCCGACGATTTAGTGCAAGAATCGTTTATAAAAGTGTGGAATTCGCTGGATAAATTTAGAAACGAATCAAGTTTATACACATGGATTTACAGAATAGCGACAAACGAAACGCTTGCTTTTTTGAAAAAACAAAAATCATACAATCATATTTCGTGGCAAGATGTAGAAAACGACCTGCGCGACACACTCAAACAGGATATATATTTTAATGGCGATGATGCTCAAATAAAATTTCAACAAATACTTGCAAGTTTGCCGCCGAAACAGCGACTTGTTTTTAATATGAAATATTTTGACGAAATGAAATACGAAGAAATTGCAGAAATACTTGGCACATCAGTCGGAGCGCTTAAAGCATCGTACCATATTGCAGTCGAAAAAATCAAAAAAAACATTAACAACGTTTAAACCTTTTCATTTTCAAACAATCAAACAGATAACATGAACGACGAAACAAACATAAAATTACCCGATAAGCTGAAAAATTCTCCATTCAGCCTTCCCAACGGATATTTTGACTCGTTGCCCGACCGTATAATGAAAAAATGTACAGCCGAAACAGCCAAAAAACTTACGTTGTGGCAAACAGCAAAACCAATATTGAGCTTTGCTGCAGGATTTTTACTGCTTGCAGGAATTTCACAAATAATAGTTAACACAGTAACCGACAAACCTAATACGCCAATTCAATTGGCGCAAACCATTACAAACGAATCAGCAATAATTGATTTGTATGAAAATGATGAGATGAGCGATGATATTGAAGATGAAATAATTACTTATCTTGTTGATGACCATTATATTTCTATGGCTTTTATCGAAGACGAATATTTACCTTAAATTATGTAATAACCATGAAAAAATTGATACTTATACCAGTTATTTTTATTTATGTAAACACGCATTATTCAATAGCACAGGATGCGAATGTCATAAACGATTCTATTTTCAGATGTTTTGACAAAAACGACTACACTCAAACACAATTGCTGGCATATTGCGATGACACGGCAAAACAGCAGGAAAAAACTATTGAACACAAAAAAGACAGAAAAAAAGTACGCGAAATGCTCAAAGCAAGGAAAAAAGAATATTATACAAAAGAAATGAATCTTACCGATACCGATGCCAAAGTATTTTTTCCCGTACTTGATAATTTTGAAGACAAGCATCGCAAAATAATGCAAGAACGCAAAAGACTGTCGCAAAATTTTGAAATTGAAAAAAATTCAATAACAGATGCCGAAGCCAAACAAATTAACAAGCAATTGTTTGACTTGCAAAAACAGGAATTTGATTTAGTCATCGAGTACATGAAAATATTTGAAACAATATTATCGCCTAAGCAATTATTTCTTTTCCATAAAGCTCGAGAAAATTTCATGCGAGGACTGATAAAAAGCATGGGTTCAAAAAACAAAAACTCTCCACAATCCAATTTTGATGGGAAACTGTAACATATTGCCAATACGATTTTATTGCATAAATATAACTTGATACAAACCGATATGTTCTTTTTTTGTATTTCTTAACTTAATAAATTGCTTATAAATAATATATTTTTTACCTTTGCATCGTTTTTGTATTTGGAAGATGATTTTGTTTTGAAAAAAACGCTATGCTGATTAATAAAATTGGCATATTTTTTGGTGATAAATATAAAAAAGTGCATCTTTGTCGTCTTCAAAATTAGCAATAGACTTTTTGAAAAAATTATATACTATATAAATGTTGAAAATATACAGGAAAATATTAGTCGTTTTAATAGCGGCAACAACTATATCAACCAATACGATATTGGCGCAAAGAGATGGCGATGCTTTTAGAACATATTCGCCATATACTTTGTATGGCATTGGCGATATGTACCGTCATGGAAATATTGCGGGCAAAGCAATGGGCGGAATAAATTACGGCGTGCGCGATCAGTTGGGAATAAATTCATACAATCCAGCGGCATTGAGTATTCAAGATTCGCTTGTTGTGATGCTTGATTTTGCAGGAGGCTCAAAAAATACATATTCCAAATCATCATTATCAACAACAAGCGCCAATACTTTTTATTTCGACTATGTGGATTTCAGTTTGAGAATAGCGCCAGATTTGACTGTTGCTGTCGGATTGTCGCCTGTAAGCGATGTAGGTTATGATATAGAACGCAAGGAATCCGACCCTGTTGAAATAAATAAATACGGAGATATAAAATATACATATAGCGGCGAAGGCGGAATAAATCAGGTACACTGGGGCGCCGGATACAGATTGCTGCCGAAATTATCAATAGGAATTAACATGCATTATTATTTCGGCTCAATAAATCGCTATTATTCTACCGAATTCCTTACAACCGCAGGATTCGGAAATATATATTCGGAAAGCAGGACTCGAATCAGCAAAATAGGATTTACTTTTGGCGCACAGTTTCACACACGATTGGACGCTAAAACATTCTTGACTGTTGGCGCAATATATCAACCCAAAACCATGTTGTCAATGAAAAAAGAAATCACAAAAATAGTCGCAGGCGACATGTCAACCGACACATCGAGGCATGTTTCTACAAACGTAAGAGATGTATTTATGCCGCAAACATTCGGATTGGGCTTCACATTACGCAAAACAGATAAACTTGTGATTGGCGCAGATTATACTTATCAAGACTGGTCTGGATTTAATCTGGATGGCAGTTCTCATTCATTTGCATTTACAGCAGGCAAAAGTCATACATGTAATTTCGGATTTGAATATACGCCGCGAGCAAACAATTTGAAAAACAATTTTAAACGATGGAATTATCGAGCAGGATTGAGATATTCAAAAACGTTTATGAACTGTAACGGACACAATATAACCGAACAAAGCATAATGTTAGGAGTCGGAATACCTTTAACGCGGCGATTGGGTTCAAAAATAAATGCCGCTGTTGAAGCAGGACAGCGAGGAACTACCAAAAGCGGACTTATCAAAGAAACATTTGTTACCTTTTCGGTAGGAATAAACATCTTTGATATATGGTTTCAGAAGTTTCAATTTAATTAATGTTATAAAAAAAATTACAATGAAAACAGTCAGTAAATTTACATTAAGCGCAATTTTTTTAATGGTTGGAATAGCACCATGCGCTTTCGGACAAAAAGGCAGATTCGGAGCAACTCCCGAAGACAGTGTAATCTGCGTTCGCAATCTTAATTTTATCTCGGAAGAGATTAAAAGCGGAAATTATGAAACAGCTTACAGCCTGTTCAAAGAATTGTTGCAAGTTTGCCCAAAGGCAAGCCAAAATACTTATTTGTACGGCATAAGAATAATGGAAAACTTTGCGCATAAGGCAACCGACAATGTGAAAAAACAACAGTATGTTGATACAGTCCTTGCCTTGTATGACAAACGCCACGAAATTTTCGGCAAACCATCCAAAGGAGAAATAGCATTTCGCAAAGCCAGCGTATTAATGGATTTTCGTTCCCACGATCATTCCGCAATAATCAAAGAATACGAAATTGCGGTGTCAAACAGCTATAAACCGGCAGATGCCTATGTGCAGATAATGCAGCAGATGAAATTGATGTATGAACAAAAATTACTTGAAGGCGATGCGGTGATTGCACGTTATGACAATATAATTAAAGGTATAGAAAAACTGCCGGCTACGGAAGCAAATGCAGAAGCCCGTAAAACCGTTGAAGGTTTGTTTCTTGCAATGCCTGAACTCAATTCGTGCGAAAATCTTATTGCCATGTACACTCCAAAATTTAAGGCAAATCCAGAAGATATGAATTTAATTCGCGGCATACGATACCGACTGTCCAATGCCGACAGTTGTAAACAAACACAATTGTTTGCAGATGTGGTAGAAGCAGGTTATCGTCTTGAACCGAATGCAGAATCGGCATTCCAATTGGCTCAACTTTTCATTATACGCGGCGACAGCGAAAAAGCAATGGCGTACATGGACGAAGCCATAGAGCAGGAATCCGACAATCTGCAAAAATCAAAATACTTGCTTCAAGTTGCAGCAGTTAATTTTCAGGAAGGACGCACAGGCAAAGCATTGTCGCTTGCAACTCAGGCAAAAAATTTGAATCCCAACGCAGGAGAAGCGTATATGATTACGGCAAACTGCTATGCACGCATGGTGGCTAACGCTTCGGACTGTGAATTTAAAGGTCGCGAAATTTACTGGATTGTAGTTGATTTGCTTCAAAGAGCAAAAAGCGTAGATCCAAATCTGGCAGGCTCGGCAAATTCATCCATTGCAACTTACAGCAAACTTTATCCTTCGTATCAGGATATATTTCTTAATGAATATACGGAAGGACAGCAATATACCGTAAACTGCAACGGAGTTTCGGGAACAACAACAATTCGGTCGGCGGCAAAATAGTAAGTTCAATCAATTAAAATTGACCTGTAAAATGAAGCGAAATAAAATAAAAACGATGATGCTTTTATTGTGTATCATCGTTTTTATTTCGTGCGGAGACAATAAGGAAGTAATAAGCGACAATCAGACAAAAGAAGATGTTTTGTTGTCGGAAACGCTTAATTTGTATGTTGTTTTAAGCCAATACGGAAAAAAAAAGCAAACGGCAAAAGCTCCGCGAATGTTGCAGTTTGCGGGCAGCGAAGGTAAATATGCAACTTTCCCCGATGGAATTTATGTTGAATCGTTTACCGACTCGCTTGTGCTTGAATCAACCATAGCCGCAAAATTTGCAAAAATGAAAGAGGGAAAGAATGAATTTTACAGCGCCTACGACAGCGTTGTGGTAACAAATTATCTGGAAAATACGAAAATAATTACCGATACGCTTTATTGGGACAGAATAAAAGGGAAAATTTATAATGACTGCTTTACAAAATTTTTCTTCAAAGACGGTTATTTTAACGCTCTGGGCGGATGGACATCAAACGAAAATCTTTCAGATTATGAAATAAGAACCATTCGAGAAGGCGATTTGACGCTTGACAGACAAAACAAAACTGCAAACGACAGCGTAAATACCAATATAATAAGTTTCCCCGATACGGCAGAACTGATACCGCAGATACCGCCAAAACAGAATCCAGCGCAAACAAATCAGCAATTGCCGATACAGAATAAAAATATTGACGGCAGAAAAGTCAAAAAAGGAAATTTAATAAAATCAGCAGAATTACAAAAGCAGGATAAGGTGCAATGAACAGTTTCTTTATAGTTATAATATTAATATCATTATTGCTTTCCGCATTTTTTTCAGGAATGGAAATCGCTTTTGTTTCATCAAACAAATTGCGGCTGGAACTTGATAAGAAACAAAAAAAATTTTATACAAAAATCACTGATGTTTTTATTCGCAATTCAAGCGATTATATATCAACAATGCTGGTAGGCAACAATATAGCTCTTGTGATATACGGAATAGCATTTGCAGCCATAATAGACAATCCCGTGCGAACATTGCTTGCAACAGAATCGGACATGCTTGTATTGGCGATACAAACCGTAATATCAACATTGATAGTGCTTGTAACAGCCGAATTTTTACCCAAAAGCCTGTGCAAAATGAATCCCAACGGAATACTTAAAACTTTTGCAATTCCCGTATTTGCTCTTTATGTGCTGCTTTATCCCGTTTCTATTTTTACATCATGGCTTGCGCGAATGATTTTACGGCTGTTTGGAATAAAAATAAAAAAAGGAGTTAAAAAAACGGTATTCAACCGCTCCGACCTGTTCAAACTCACAACCGAAGTAGAAAGCGTAGAACAGAACAACGAAAACGATATTCTGATTTTCAGAAATGCACTTGATTTCCCCGAAGTAAAAGTTCGCGAATGTATGATTCCGCGTACCGAAATAGAAGCAATAGAAGAAAACGCCCCGTTCGACTGCCTGAAACAAAAATTCATCAAATCAGGATATTCTCGAATTCCTGTATATTGCGAAACAGTTGACAATATCACGGGCTATGTAAATTCCAAAGATTTGTTCAAGGCAACTTCCGATTTTACTTCAATAATTCGCCCCATACAGTTTGTACCCGAAACCATGCAGGCTGAAAAACTTTTGAAAACCTTTATAATAGGACATCAATCGCTGGCTGTTGTTGTTGATGAATTTGGCGGAACATCGGGATTGATTTCAATAGAAGATATTCTGGAAGAAATACTTGGAGAAATTGACGATGAACACGATACTGACGAAATGACGGAAAAAAAGATTGACGACAAAGTATTCGTATTTTCAGGACGCCTCGAAGTAGAACATCTTAATAACATCTACAATTTGAAAATTCCAGAATCCGAACAGTACGAAACGCTTGCAGGATATATACTGCACGAAAACGAAAATATTCCGCAGCAGAAAGAAATTATTACAATAGGCGATTTTAAGATTAAAATACTGAGAATGTCTGGAAGTCGGATAGATTTGGTACATCTTACAAAAATGAATTAATTTTGAAACTTTACAATTAAATAAACAATAAAAACTAAAATATTATGATACGAATTATCGGAGATAAAAGTTCCATATTCAATCAGTTTATGGTTGAAGTAAGAGATGCAAAAATACAGAAAGACAGAATGAGATTTCGCAAAAATCTCGAACGTTTAGGCGAAATATTTGCATACGAAATAAGCAAAGTATTGCCGTCCGTACACAAAAATGTAGAAACTCCGCTTGGCTCTGTTGAAATAGATATTCCATGCACCGATATAGTGCTGGCAACTATTCTTCGCGCAGGATTGCCTTTGCATCAGGGCATGCTCAATCTTTTCGATAAAGCGGAAAATGCTTTTGTTTCAGCATACAGAAAATACGACAGAGATAACAGCTTTGAAGTAAAAATAGAATATATTTCATCTCCAAATCTTGACAATAAAACATTGATAATATCCGACCCGATGCTCGCAACCGGAGCATCCATGCACCTTGTATATCGCTCGTTGACAGAAAACGGCATACCCGAACATACCCATATAGTTGCCATAATTGCAAGCAAGGAAGGTATTGAATATATACGCAAATACTTTTCAAAAAACGATGTTACTATTTGGGTTGGCGCTATTGACGATGAACTTACAGTAAAATCATATATAGTGCCGGGGCTGGGAGATGCCGGCGATTTGGCTTACGGCTGCAAGGTTTGATTATAATATAAACAAAGTTCCTGAAATTTATGGATTGAAAAATTTTAATGTTGAAAAAGTAAGCGGGAATGATGTTGAAAACCATGACAAAAATAATATTTTGCCATGGTTTTCCTGTTTTCACAATTATTATTCTTTGGAACTTTATACCAGCGTCATGCCTCCGTCTATAACTATGTGCTGTCCTGTTACATAACTTGAAAGGTCGCTTGACAGATACAATACAGTTCCCGACACTTCGCCTTGTTTGCCCGTGCGCCCCATAGGGCAGGTGGTATTGTAATAATTCATAAATTCATTTGACTTTAAAAGCGAGTTCTCAGTCAATTCCGATTCAAACACTCCGGGACATACGCTGTTTACAGTAATATTGTATTTTCCATACGAACATGCCATGCCTAACGTCAAACCCAATATTGCCGCTTTGGATGAATTATAACTGTGGCGTATGAAAGTATCCGACTTGTCGGCTACATAGGCATTGATGGAACTGACATTAATGATTTTTCCGTAATTCTGCTGCATCATATACGGAACAACATGTTTTGACACAAGAAAAATACCTTTTACGTTTGTGTTAAACGTTTTGTCCCAATCTTCCGCCGACAGTTGATGCACGCCTCCACGCGCAGAAATGCCGGCATTATTTAGTAAAATATCTATTCTGCCAAATTTTGATACAACCTGTTCTATCGCCGATATTACCTGAGCTTCGTCAGTAACATCACAGCACGCGGCTAAAATTTTAATTCCGAAACTGCTTAATTCTTCAGCCAGTTTGTCTAATCTTTCCTTGCGCCTTGCCAGTATGGCTATATGTGCGCCATATTGTGCATAAGCTCTTGCCGCATCTGCGCCCAAACCGCTTGATGCTCCTGTTACAACTGCTACTTTGTTCTTTAAATCTATCATATATTAATTACTGTTTAATTTATAAAATAAAAAATGCTACTGATACGTTAAATTTGTTGTTTTTCCATTTTATTTCCTTAATTTCTGAAATATCATTAAGCGCCCAGTTATATCTTGCGCTCACCTGAAATCCCAAAAATTCTACTCCTGCTCCTACGCTTACTCCCCAGTCGGTCTTTTTTATGCTTCTTTCGGCAATGTTGTTTCTGCTTACAGCATAACCGAAATACGGACCGCAGGATATAAAAGGATTAACCGCAGGCAGGTCGAATTTGTACAAAACATTTATCGGAACTTGAATATAAGACATTTTATGCTCTCCAGCCGCCGGTAATGCTACATACTCATTGCCAGCGCTGATAAGTGTGCTTTTCTGTGTAGAATAAAGAACTTCGGGCTGCAGGTGCAAATCGCCTGTTAAGTGAATTTGTGCAACCGCTCCCAAATTCCATGATTGAGATTTGTCTTTTTTCAATTGACTTCCGATGCTGCCGCTTATGTCAAAATTGTCAAAATCCCAGCCTCCCTTTATGCCGAGTTTGAATTGTGCGCTTGTTTCCATCGAAACAAATGCTACTAACGTTATAAAAATAAGTTTTTTCATAATATCATATTTAATTATTAATGTTCAAAAAATCGAGCAAATGTAATAATTTTTTATTAAATGCCAAAAGAAACATCGTTATGCTTGAAATGATATGAAAATGTGAAATAAGAAAAAGGAATACTCCTTTTGCCGAAAGGGTTAACCCTTTTATGCGAAATGAATAACCCTTTTTGACAAACTGCAGGTAACGCCATATATTGAAGCCTTTGTAAGGCGATATAGTGGATAATGTTTTTTTATGATTTGTGCGAAAAATCAAAAGAGAGCATCTGAAAGATGTTCTCTTTTTGATTCTTTAATTACAAAACAGAGTGTCGGTTAATTTCTGCCGCCGCCAAGATAGAAACCTATTGT
The DNA here is from genome assembly GCA_031276235.1 of Prevotellaceae bacterium. Lineage (GTDB taxonomy): Bacteria > Bacteroidota > Bacteroidia > Bacteroidales > UBA932 > JAIRKV01. Next base: position 18,893 of record JAISNL010000137.1, read on the forward strand.
TGCGCCTAAGAAATGGAATGTTTCATTGCCAGATTTGCCTCCGTAGTTGTACGAAAGAGCAAAACGGAAATGCGAAATATCAAAA
>JAISNL010000151.1 GCA_031276235.1 Prevotellaceae bacterium
ATGATTAATTGTTAACTCTTTTTTATCTGTTTTTTTACGATTAATATTTTTACGGTTAGCCTTGATATTGAAAAAAAATAATATTTTTGCTTTTGTTTTTACATAAATTTATATCTTTGAAGCCGTTTTAAAACAAATAAATGGTTTTTGAAACATAAAAACAAAGCAAATACGGTTGTGAATTAAATTATTAATTAAATAAATAAATACATACATCACTCATGAGAGTTTATCAAACAGAAGAAATCAGGAACATCGTGCTGCTTGGAAGTGCAGGTGCAGGAAAAACTACCCTTGCCGAAGCTATGATGTTCGACGGTAAAGTGATTGACCGCAGAGGTACGGTTGAAGCTAAAAACACAGTATCGGACAGCGCAGAAATAGAACATATCTATCAACGTTCAATATATTCGAGCGTGCTGTTTACCGAATACAATGACAGAAAAATAAATTTAATCGATTCGCCGGGATCTGACGATTTTTCGGGAGGAACGTTTGCAGCATTCAAAGTTGCAGATACGGGCATAATGGTTATCAATGCTCAAAGCGGCGTAGAAGTAGGCACTGAAATTTTTGCGCGTCATGCCGAAAAACATGAAAAGCCGATTATTATTGCCGTGAATTATTTAGACCACGAAAAAGCAAACTGGGAAAATACGCTTGACTCGCTACGGCAAACATTCGGCAACAAACTTACGCTGGTGCAGTATCCAGTGAATCCCGGCAACGGATTCAACGAAATTGTAGATGTTTTGCTGATGAAACTGTTCCGCTTCAAAGACGATAACGGAACTTTCGAAGCAGTGGATATTCCTGCAAGCGAAATGGAACGAGCAAAAGAACTTAATGCAGCGCTGATAGAATCAGCTGCCGAAAATGATGAAAGCCTGATGGAACTTTTCTTTGACAAAGGAGAACTTAGCGAAGATGAAATTCGCAAAGGCTTGCGAGCTGGACTTAAAACACGCGGCGTAATTCCAATATTCTGCATGGCGGCAAAAAAAGATATAGGAACAAAACGTTTACTTGAATTTATTATAAACGTGGCTCCGAAACCCAATGAATCGCGCGAATACAAAACCAAAGAAGGCGAAGTAATTCCTTGCGACTCGAAAGGCTCGCCTTCGCTGTTTATCTTCAAAACGGCAGTAGAACAGCACCTCGGCGAAGTTTCGTATTTCCGCGTAATGTCAGGGAAAATTACTGAAAGCATGGACTTGATAAATGCCAACAACGACACAAAAGAACGTATTTCAGCCCTGTATGCCGTTGCAGGCAAAAAACGCGAAAAAGTTACCGAAATGATAGCCGGAGATATAGGCTGCACAGTGAAACTCAAATCATCGCGCCGCGACCAGACACTGAACGGCGATGGCAAAAGATGGCAATTCCTGCCGGTGAAATATCCCGACCCAAAATTCCGTACGGCAATAAAACCAAAAGACCAGAAAGACGATGAAAAACTCGGCGAAATACTGAACCGTACACATATGGAAGACCCTACAATTGTTGTAGAATATTCAAAAGAACTGAAACAAATAATTTTGAGCGGACAGGGCGAACATCATATCAATATTCTGAAATGGCATTTGACCAATACTCACAAAATAGAAGTAGAACTGTTTGCACCAAAAATTCCATATCGGGAAACCATTACCAAACTTGCCGCCGCCGATTATCGCCATAAAAAACAGTCGGGAGGCGCAGGACAATTTGGCGAAGTGCATTTGCTGATTGAACCTTATATTGAAGGCGCAGTTGAAAACAACAGGTTCAAATTCGATGGAAAAGAACTGGTTCTGAACCTTAAAGGTAAAGAAGAATTTAATCTTGAATGGGGCGGGAAACTGATTTATTACAACTGCATAGTAGGCGGAGCAATAGATTCGCGCTTTATGCCTGCAATTCTCAAAGGAATAATGGAAAAAATGGAAGAAGGACCTCTCACAGGCTCGTATGCACGCGATATTAAAGTTTACGTGTACGATGGAAAAATGCATCCCGTAGATTCAAACGAAATATCATTTAAACTTGCAGGACGCAACGCATTTAAAGACGCCTTCAAAAAAGCATCGCCAAAAATCATGGAACCTATCTACAATATTGAAGTATTTGTACCAAGCGACAGCATGGGCGATGTAATGAGCGACATGCAAAATCGCCGCGCCATGATTGAAGGCATGAGCAGCGAAAAAGGATTCGAGATAATTAAAGCGCGAGTGCCTTTGGCAGAAATGTATAAATATTCAACAACATTAAGTTCATTAACATCCGGACGGGCAACGTTTACAATGCAATTTGCCGAATATCAGCAAGTGCCTGCCGAAGTTCAGGATAAATTGCTGAAAGCTTACGAAGCCGAAGAAAAAGATGAATAGCAATAAATACAGCAGATTGTTGTGTAAATAATTTGCTACTTTGTATTTCATGGCACGGGATAGATATTTTTATTTATCCCGTGTTTTTTTATTTTCCTGTAATTTCATAAATTGTATGATGTTGCAACTATCCACGTAGCGAGCCATTGCGTGAAACATAAACCTGAAGCCAATCCAGAAAAGCAAAAATAGTGGTTTTTCTGGGATGGATTAGTTTAAAATTGCAGAATTATGTGCCACAGCCAGAGCCAATCAGAATATCATAATCACAACTCACAAGTTTATACTGCTTAAAGTATAAAACCTGATGCAAAGGAAAGAATCTGCATCTTGCAATACCCACATATTGCTTGTATAAATTGACAGAAGATGCGTAATTATCGTAATATCTGTATTTTATTTATTATTGTCAATTAAATGTTAAAAATAAATTACTATATATAATTCAATATTCTTATCTTTGCAACTGTTTACAACACAAAGGCAAGTGATATTTACAAATACAGTGTCAAAATTGATAAAACATAAGGGAGTGGTTTCACAAATAGTCGGCAATGATATTATTGTTGATATAGAACGTTCGTCGGCATGTGCTGCATGCGAATCAAAATCTGTGTGTCTTACGCTTGATACGACAACCCAGCAGGTAAAAGTATGCAATGACAGTAACAATTTTAAAACGGGAGATATTGTGACAGTAATATCAGAACGTTCATATAGCATATATGCTGTTGTAGTTGCGTTTGCCGTTCCTCTTTTTTTACTGTTATCGGCGTTAATTATTATGACTGAACTATTCGGAATTAACGAAGGTATTTCGGCGCTGGCGGCAATAGCGACAATTTCCGTATATTATATTATTGTACATTTTTTTGATTATAAGATAAAGACAAAAATAAAATTTCGTATAGAAAAACAATTTAATTGAATTACAAATGGATTCTACAATTTTAATAACAGTGATTATGCTTGGCGTACTTGCAGCTACATTGGCTGTAGTATTATACATAGTGGCTCAAAAATTCAAAGTAGTTGAAGATGAACGTATAGGTGAAACTGAAAATATATTGCCTGGCGCAAATTGCGGCGGGTGTGGATACACAGGTTGCCATGCGTTTGCCGAGGCGCTTGTAAATGCTGATGATATTGCGGCAATGTTCTGTCCTGTAGGCGGAAATGCTACGATGGTAAAAATAGCCGAATATCTCAATAAAAAAGTTGAAACAAAAGACAGCGCAATAGCGGTTGTCCGTTGTGCAGGTTCGTGTGAAAACCGCTCGCGAGTAAACGAATTTGATGGCGCTGTTTCGTGTGCGGTAATGGCGGCTACATATTCCGGCGATACCGATTGCTCGTATGGTTGTCTTGGACGCGGAGATTGCGTTTCGGTTTGTAATTTCGGAGCTATATATATAAACGGCGAAACTATGCTGCCCGAAGTTGACGAAGATAAATGTACGGCTTGTGGCGCTTGCGTTAAAGCCTGTCCGAAATTGATTATAGAACTTCGCAAAAAAGGTACGAAAAGTCGCAGAATTTATGTTTCATGCGTCAATAAGGACAAAGGCGCAGTTGCACGCAAAGCCTGCAAAACAGCTTGCATAGGTTGTGCAGCATGTCGCAAAGCATGTGGATTCGAATCAATCTTAATAGAAAATTTTTTAGCCTATATTGACCCGAACAAATGCCGTTTATGTCGCAAATGCGTTGAAGTTTGCCCGACCGGAAGCATAGTAGAACTAAACTTTCCGCCACGCAAACCAAAAGTAGAAATTCAAGAACAGAAAACTAACAACTTAAATTCTGAAAATGCAACAAATTAAGATTTGTTTTTATAACGATAAAAGATAAAATTATGATAAAAACATTCAAAAAAGGAGGCGTTCATCCTCCCGAAAACAAAATTTCGCGAAATGCTGCACTGGAGCAGTTGAAACCCGATGGGATTGTTAAAATTTTCACATCTCAACACATAGGCGCGCCTGCAGAATGCATTGTTGCCAAAGGCGATCAAGTAAAAGTAGGGCAACTTATAGCAGAAGCAAACGGATTTGTTTCTGCAAATGTACACTCGTCTGTATCGGGAACTGTATTGGGAATTGAAAACGTTGCAGATTATCAGGGAATCAAAAAACCTGCTATTTGCATTCAGGTAGAAGGCGACGAATGGGAAGAAAACATAGACCGCAGCCCCGAAATAAATAGAGATTTATCAAAAACATCTGAAGAAATTTTAGCAAAAATTACCGAAGCAGGACTTGTAGGTTTGGGCGGCGCAACTTTTCCTACTCATGTAAAATTAACCATTCCAAAAGGAAAAACAGCAAAGGCAATAATCATAAACGGAGCGGAATGTGAGCCTTATCTTACATCAGACCATCGCATAATGCTTGAAAAAGGAGAGGAATTACTTGTAGGAGTGCAACTTTTGAAAAAAGCGGTAAATGTTGATAAAGCATACATCGGCATCGAAACAAACAAACAGGATGCGATTGACAACCTTACAAAATTATCTAAAAAGTACAGCGGCATTGAAATAGTTTCGCTTAAGCCCAAATATCCGCAAGGCGGCGAAAAGCAATTAATAAAATCAATCACAGGACTTGAAGTTCCCGACAGAGCATTGCCCATTGAAACAGGATGCATAGTTTCGAATATATGTACAACTTTTGCCGTTTACGAAGCCGTACAAAAAAACAAACCTCTTTTCGAGAACAGTATAACAGTTACAGGTAAAAATCTTAAAGTTCAGAAAAATTTTATAGTACGAGTAGGCACGCCATTGTCGAAATTGATTGAAGCCGCAGGCGGAATGCCCCAAAATACAGGAAAAATCATCAGCGGAGGTCCAATGATGGGACGCGCCATAAGCAATACGGATGCACCCACATTAAAAGGTTCGGGAGCTGTTTTATTCATTACCGCCGCCGAAGCAAAACGCGGAACAAAATCGAATTGCATACGCTGCTCAAAATGCGTTGTGGCTTGCCCTATAGGACTTCAGCCATTTTTACTGTACAAACTTGCCGAACTGAACATGCTTGAAGAATTAAAAGAAAATTCGGTACATGCCTGTATAGAATGTGGATGTTGCTTATATACCTGTCCTGCAAATCTGCCTTTGGTAGATTACATCAGACTTGGAAAAACAAGGGCAATGAAACTGATTGTCAAACCTAAATAACATTTTTTTGAAATTAAATATTAATCAAAATATGACTAAATTAATAATATCGCCCTCGCCGCACGTTCATGGCGAATTCAGCACAAAACGATTGATGCGCGATGTGATTATTGCATTGCTTCCCGCATTATTCGTGTCGTTTTATTTTTTCGGATTTGGTGCAGTAAAAGTTGTTTGCATATCAATAATTTCATGCGTTATTTTTGAATATCTGATTCAAAAATTTCTTTTGAAAACCACGCCTTCAATAAACGATTTGTCGGCTGTGGTTACAGGTTTGATATTATCATTCAATTTGCCATCAAATCTTCCTGTATGGCTGGTTGTTACAGGCAGCTTGATTGCAATAGGCGTAGGAAAAATGGTTTTTGGCGGATTAGGAAGCAATCCTTTCAATCCTGCGCTTGTAGGACGCGTATTTTTGTTGATAGCGCGCCCGGTTGAAATGACAACATGGCCATTACCCTTAACTCTTGCAACACCTGATGCTGTAACTGGAGCAACACCGCTGGCAATAATCAAGGAAGGATTGAAAAACGGATTAACAATAGACCAGATAAAAGAATCGGCAGATTACAGTTTCAATTATCTTGATACGCTTTTCGGACAAATAGGCGGTTCGCTTGGCGAAGTATCGGCGCTTGCATTGCTTTTGGGCTTTGCATATATGCTTGTCCGCAAAGTTATTACATGGCATATTCCTGTTGCAATATTTTTATCGGTTGCAGTATTTTCGGGAACTTTACATTTATTAAATCCCGACAAATTCATTGACCCTGTATTTCATTTACTTACAGGCGGAATGATTCTCGGAGCGGTTTACATGGCAACCGACTATGTTACTTCTCCAATGACGCATAAGGGAATGACAGTTTACGGAATAGGCATAGGCTTGCTAACCATTACGATACGAACATTCGGAAGTTATCCTGAGGGAATGTCGTTTGCCATATTGTTTATGAATGCAATAGTTCCGCTTATAAATAAATATATGAAACCTAAATTATTCGGGGAGAGAAAATAATGGAAAAATTGAAATCTTCGTTCAAAAACATGCTGCTTTCGCTTGCTTCAATAAGTATTGTGGTTGCAAGTTTGCTTGCGCTTGTATATGAAATGACAAAAGAGCCTATTGCGCAAGCCGAAAAACAAAAACAGGAAAACGCAATAAAAGAAGTCGTTCCTGATTTTAACAACAATCCTGCCGAAGAAAAATTTAAAGTTGAAATTGAAGGCGATTCCTTGACGGTTTTTCCTGCAAAACAGGATGGAAAATTGGTTGGTATTGCAGTTGAAACAAATACTGCAAAAGGATTCAGCGGAGAAATAAAAATAATGGTCGGCTTTGATATTGATGGAATGGTAAAAAATTATGCTGTTCTTAAACATGCAGAAACGCCCGGACTTGGAGCAAAAATGCAGGAATGGTTTTCAAATTCATCAAAACCAAATCAAAACGTTGTCAACAGAAAATGGAACAACAACGTGAAAGTTAAAAAAGATGGAGGCGAGATTGATGCCATTACCGCCGCAACAATCACTTCGCGAGCCTTTGTAGATGCGCTTAATCGCGCTTACGAAGCATACGTTAAAGTAATAGAACACGATTCTGAAAAACAAAAATATACAGAATAAAACCTAATTTAATATTTTAATCAGGAGATAAATAAATGAGTAAAAATCTAAACATATTGACAAACGGAATACTGAAAGAAAATCCCGTATTGGTATTGCTTTTGGGAATGTGTCCCACACTGGGAACAACATCTTCGGCAATCAACGGATTTGGAATGGGAATTGCAACTGCGTTTGTACTTATCTGTTCCAACCTCGTAATATCGTTGCTCAAAAATATTATACCCGACAAAGTACGCATACCTGCTTTTATAGTTATCATAGCCTCGTTTGTAACTATTGTTGAAATGATAATGCAAGCATACATGCCGCCGCTTTACGAAAGTTTGGGATTGTTCATTCCGTTGATAGTTGTAAACTGCATCGTGCTTGGCAGAGCCGAAGCCTTTGCGTCCAAAAACACACCATTGTTGTCTATACTTGATGGAGTTGGAATGGGAGCGGGATTTACGCTTGCTCTGACCGTACTTGGCTCAATTCGCGAATTTTTGGGAACAGGAAAAATATTTGATATTTCTATTTATCCCGAAAATTACGGATTACTCACATTTGTACTTGCGCCCGGCGCATTTATAGTGCTTGGGTTCTTAATTGTTATTGTAAATAAATTGAAAACGACCAAAAATTAAAAATCATGACATACATTTTAATATTTATATCGGCAGTATTCATCAACAACGTTGTATTATCACAAATTTTGGGAATATGTCCGTTTCTGGGCGTATCAAAAAAAATAGACACTGCAATGGGAATGGGAATTTCGGTAACATTTGTAATCGCAATTGCCACGCTGGTAACATTTCTGTTGATGAACTACATTTTGATTCCGTTAAATTTGCAATTTATGCAAACAATTTCGTTTATACTTGTAATTGCAGCGCTGGTGCAAATGGTTGAAATTATTCTTAAAAAAGTATCGCCTGCGCTGTATCAGTCGCTTGGAGTATTTTTACCGCTGATTACCACAAACTGCGCCGTGCTTGGAGTTGCAATACTTGTTACGCAGCACGAAATTTATAAGGAAAGTTTATTGTTGTCGGTGGTATATGCAATATCAACGGCTATAGGATTTGCGCTGGCTTTGATAATATTTGCAGGAATACGCGAGCAACTCAATATCGCAAATATTCCGAAAGCATTTAAGGGAATGCCTATTGCGCTTGTAATAGCAGGCATTTTGGCAATGGTATTCATGGGATTTACAGGAATTGTTTAGAATTATTAACCGTTATTTATACATTGATTTCGGAAAAAATGTGTGCGTTTTGAATTGAGTTTTTGAAAAATATTTTCAGGTGGTTTTTGTATTTTCGTGTAATTTATTTACTTAATAATCACATAGATACAAAAGAAATTCCGATTAACAAACGGATTTATATATATTTATTAATAATTTCAGTTAAATTAAAACAGTCTCAAACATGAAAAAACTGATTATACCAATTATTACGATTTTTATATTTTTTGACAATACTTATGCACAAGTAATTTTTCGCCCTATAGGTAACTATAATGTGCATAACATGACAGTTATAGATTCGGGAAATATACGTATCTGGTATGCCTTTAATGCCACCGATATAAACAAGCAAGAAACCTACGATGATTTACAGCGTTTGGAAATAGGAAGTCGCATATCAAAATATTACAGCTACTTTTTATTTAATAATGACTCTTTAATTACTGTATGGACTAAAGAACATCCAAAAGCACAGGGCGTTCCTAATCAACTTGGAACAAAGGGCAAAAAGGAAACGTGGGATGAATATATTTTTTCGGAATATTTTAAGGATTACACTAAAAAAATCTTTACACAATATACTCGCATGCCTCATGGCGTTTTAAAACCCTGCCAGTATTCCGAAACTATTCCTGTACAGACTTGGAATATTTTTATTGATCATAATTAGTTTATTATTAATTGATTAATTTTTACATGGTAATATAATAGGTAATAAAATATTTGCCAAAAACAAGGTATAAAATATCTAAATAAAATATTTGAACCTCAAAAATTATTA
>JAISNL010000115.1 GCA_031276235.1 Prevotellaceae bacterium
TTGCTTCGCTACGCTCGCAATGACGCGCTGCGTGGTTGATTCGTCATTGCGAGGAGCGTAGCGACGAAGCAATCCAGAATTTATATTTTTATCGCTATCTACTGATTTTTGCAGGTTTATTTGTTATACCTTATTTATTTTTCATCTCATAATTTGAAAATTTTATGTAATTTCGTAAAAAAAATAAATAATATTGAGACCTTTGCAAAACCTTATTTTAGAAACAAATTTGGATCTACCAAAATGAATTAAAAGAAGTAAAATTATTAAATATTTCAAAAAACAATGCAGCATAAAATACAACTGACAGTTTCGCCACAGAAAGCGTGCAGCAGCGAAACTGTTAAAAATATTGCGGCGCACGCGCTGAACATAACCGCAGACGAAATAAGCGACATTCGCATCGAACGCAAATCTGTTGATGCACGCTCGCACGAGCCGAAAATAATTTTGGTTTTGAACGTTTTTTGCGGCGAAAAACCATCGCCGCCGCAGGCAAATTTCAATTATCATAACGTAGCCAACAAGCCAGAAGTTGTGATTGCAGGTTCAGGTCCGGCAGGTTTGTTTGCCGCGCTGCGCCTGATAGAACTTGGATTGAAACCCGTAATTCTCGAAAGAGGAAAAAACGTAAGCGACCGCAAAAAAGATATTGCGGCAATGATTCGCGGCAAAAATATTAATGAAGAATCAAATTACTGCTACGGAGAAGGCGGAGCGGGAACTTTTTCGGATGGAAAATTATATACGCGTTCCAACAAAAGAGGTAATGTTTTCGGAATACTTCAACGCTTCCATTTTCATGGTGCGCAGAGCGAAATTCTCTACGAATCGCATCCGCATATTGGCACAGACAAACTGCCCGAAATAGTGAAAAACATGAGACGCACCATTATAGAATGTGGCGGCAACATTTATTTCGACAGTAAGGTTGATGATATAATTATCAGCAACAGTAAAGCGCTTGGAGTAAGATGCTCAAACGGCAATGTTTATAAATCAAACGCCGTTGTGCTTGCAACAGGACATTCGGCATGCGACATATACGAACTGCTGAACAGAAAAAACATAAAAATCGAAGCCAAAAATTTTGCGGTTGGCGTGCGCGTAGAACATCCGCAATCGCTAATAGACTCTCTTCGGTATCACAGCAAAGCGGCGCGTGAATATTTGCCTGCGGCAAGCTATGCGTTTGCGGCGCAATCGCGAGGGCGCGGCGTGTATTCGTTTTGCATGTGTCCCGGAGGATATATTGTGCCTGCATCTACATCTGCCGAAGGAATTGTTGTGAACGGAATGTCATCGTCTCGCAGGCATACGGCGTTTGCCAATTCAGGGATTGTAGTTGAAGTGAGGATTGAAGATTTGAAAGATTTTGAACAATATAAAAACCTGTGCGGATTAAAATATCAGCAGCAGATGGAAAAGGCGGCTTTTGAGCACGGCGGAGGAGGACAGATTGCTCCTGCGCAGCGTTTAACCGATTTTGTAAATTCCAAATATTCATCCACCCTGCCTGATTCTTCGTATCTTGTGGGCTTGAAAACATCCGCTTTGCACGAATGGTTGCCCTTATCCATAGTTGAGCGTTTGCAGGAAGCATTTGTGATTTTCGACAGTAAAATGCGCGGATTTCTCACAGCCGATGCTTTAATTGCAGGCGTAGAATCGCGTTCATCGTCTCCGATTCGTATTCCGCGCAACGGCAACATGCAGCACGTAGATATAGAAGGACTGTTTGTTTGCGGCGAAGGAGCAGGATATTCAGGCGGTATTACCTCATCGGCAATGGACGGTGAAAAATGCGCCGAAATGATAAAAATGATGCTGGATGATTAATATCACAATATTTTTTTCACTTTAATTTGCATGTATGCGATTCAAAATATTTCATATAAATTTGTAAAAATAATAACACAATGAAAGTTTACACAAAAACAGGCGACAGAGGAACAACGTCTTTAATCGGCGGCGCTCGAGTTCCCAAATTTCATATTCGCGTAGAAGCATACGGAACAGTTGACGAATTGATTTCACACATTGGATTGATACGTTCTCAAAAAATAGACTTGCATATTATTGAAACATTGCATCAAATTCAAATCAAACTGATGGATATTGCAGCAATTATGGCAAGCGATGGAAAAGCAAAAAAACTTCAACAAGTTACGGATAATGATATTAAAATGATTGAATCGGAAATTGACAGATACGATGCCGAACTTGAGCCGCTTAAATATTTTGTGCTTCCCGGCGGACACAACATTCCTGCATTCTGTCATATTGCGCGATGCGTTTGTCGCCGCGCTGAACGTATAATTTTGCGCGTAAATGAAGAAACTCCCGTTCCCGAAAATGTACTGATGTATATGAATCGACTATCCGACTATCTTTTTATTCTTGCACGAAAACTGCATAAAGATCTTGAAATACGGGAAGTTTTCTGGATTACCGATAACTGATATTAGTAATTTATGAATTAATATTTATAAAAAATTATCCTGAATATATTGTTTTAACCAAAAATTATTTATATTTTCGCATTTTTAAGATACAAAGTTAAATTATTACTTAATTGATTATTAAATTTTTATATTATGTACTGGACATTAGAACTTGCTTCAAAACTGGAAGATGCACCTTGGCCGGCAACTAAGGAAGAATTGATTGACTATGCCGTACGGTCCGGCGCTCCGTTGGAAGTTGTTGAAAACCTTCAAGAACTGGAAGATGATGGAGAAATTTATGAAAATATTGACGATATTTGGCCAGATTATCCAAGTAAAGATGATTTTTTCTTTAATGAAGATGAATATTAATTCAAACAATTATTACACTGATAGAAGACCGCATTTGGTCTTCTATCTTTTTATCAATTTATAATATCAAAAAAAATAATGACATGCACATAATAGAACTCGAAAATATGGAATTTTTCGCTCATCACGGTTGTTTTGAAGAAGAAAAAATTACAGGAAACAAATTTATGGTTAATCTCAAAATAATTACAGATGAATCATTGTCTGCAATTACAGATAATATAGATGATGCCGTTAATTATCAAGCGATATACAACATTGTTTGCAGAGAGATGCAACAAACATCGCATTTGCTCGAAAATGTATGCAAACGCATTATTGACGCTGTTTGCAAAGAAATAAAACACATCGAAAAGATAACTGTAAAAGTCAGTAAATTAAATCCGCCAATGGGCGGAAAAACAGATTGCGCAAGCGTTACAATGCAGCAATAAATTATAACGTCATAACAAAACATCATTAAAAAGCATTGTTAACGCTCTGAAATATCTATTGATGCTATGCGTATTGTATGGTTTTGCATGGGGAATGAAATTTATTAATTAATCAAATCAACGCCGTTTTTTAATTCTTCGCTGCACTGGCGGCAATAGAGTTTAATTTCATCTTCGATAAACGGAGACTCAATAAGCGTTAATTTATTTTCCATGATTTCATATATATCATATCTGTTGGGTTGTGTAATAAATTCAGTAGAGCCGCATTTGCTACACGGTTTAATTTTTTTGAGTTTAGATGATTTCATAGCGTTGCGATTTTGTTAAAATTATACTGTTGTAATCATTTTGATTACGAAATTCAAATTGCCATAAGGAGTAGTAATTATCTCTTTTTTCAAAGAAAAGAGTTTTGATTTTTTTATGTGTATATTGCTGCCATTGCCTGTACGGATAAAAAAGTTGTCGTATAATTGTATTTGATGTAGAACTATTTTTTGCTTCTATCAAAACAACCTGACTTTTGCCTTCGTAACCAGCATCTACTTCTGTTTGTACGCTTTCAACTGTAATTATATGATTATTTACATTAAATGAAAATTCAGGCGTGTATTTTCTGCCTCTTATAGTTAAAACCAAACTTTCATCTTCCGAAAATGTTCTTATTAAACTTGCTGCATACGCAAAATCCAAATGTTGCATTTCGGAATTACCAGCCAAAGAAGTATCTAATGTGAAATCAAGTTTGGAATTATATATTTTTACAGTTGATTGTATTTTTGGAATATCTATATAACCTTCGCCTTTTATTATAACATATTTACCATTCCTAATCGGAAGTAGAAACAAGTTATTATTGATAAAAACTTCAGGTCTGTTTTCTCTGCTATCTTGTTTGCAAAGAATACGTACTTCTCTTTCATGTGTTTTTGTGAAATGCTTTGTTGCTGCTTTTATTTGCTCTGCCGTAATAACAAAAGGCGATTTGTCGAAATCATGCTGTTGGATATTGTAAACTTCAAAAATTGTTTTCCATGGGTTATGATTCATCTTAAAATATTTTATATTGTTCAGTAATTTGATTTAACCGTTTTTTTGTAAGATTGATAAAGTTTTCGTCAATATCAATTCCGATATATTTTCTGTTACCAATCATTTTGGCAGCAACAGCGGTTGTTCCTCCTCCGTTAAAAGGGTCAAGTATTAAACAGCCTTCATTTGTAGATGCCAAAATAATACGTTTTAATAAGGCAAGCGGTTTTTGAGTCGGATGTTTGCCAAATTCTTTTTCGCTTTGTGCCGGAGTTGGTATGCTCCAAACAGTTCGCATTTGTTTATCGGGAATTTTCATCTTATCTTCGGTGAAGTATCCGTTTTTCATCGCATCATAATTGAAAATATGTTTTGCTTTTTTTTCTTTTTTTGCCCACAATAAAGTTTCGTGACTATGGGCAAATGTAGTACAGGCTAAATTTGGTGCGGCGTTAGGCTTAAACCATGCAATATCATTAAGAATGTGAAATCCCAATTTTTGTAATAAAAATCCGCATTGATAAATACTGTGATTAGTACCGCTTATCCATATAGTGCCTTCAGGTTTCAATATTCTTTTACATTCTTTTATCCATGTTTCATGAAATTCCAAATCTTCGTCAAATCCTTTGCTTTTATCCCATGTTCCTTTGTTCACCGATACCATTTTTCCTGCATGACAGGTTATGCCATCATTAGAAAGATTATAAGGAGGGTCGGCAAAAATCAGGTCAACGCAATTATCGGGAAGCATCGTCATTATATCCATACAATCCGCATTGTACAACACATTATCATCTGTTTTGTATGCAGGATTTATGTTTTGTAGTTCGCTGTTTGTTACAATGCCAAGCAAAATGTCTTCCATGTTAGTGCCATCTTCTGCAATTTCAATCTCATATTCTACATCTTTATTCATATTTTTTCAAACAATTTAATTCTTAAATTATTCACTTTATTCATTTTTATTTCACTAGTTCCAACTCGTTTATCAGCCGTTTTGCGCCCGAAAATTTGTCTATTATAAACAGCACGTAGCGAATATCAACGGAAATATTGCGGCAATATTCAGGGTCGAACATAATATCGCTCATTGTAGATTCCCAGCAGCGGTCGAAATTCAAACCTGTCAAATGTCCGTATGCGTTCAGCACGGGGCTTCCAGAATTGCCGCCAGTAGTATGGTTGGACGCCAGAAAAGCAACAGGCAGTTCGCCTTTTTCGTTGGCATATTCTCCAAAACTTTTTGCGGCGTTGAGTTCGGCAAGTCGAGCGGGAATTTTGTAGTCGGCTACATCTTCTTTGCGGCTTTTTTCAATCACGCCTGTCAGTGTTGTATAATGTTTGTAAACCGTTCCATCTACGGGTGAAAAGCCTTCTACCTTTCCGTATGCAATGCGCAAAGTAGAATTTGCATCTGGATACATGTTTTTGTCTGTCTGCATTTCAAGTTGCCCGCGCATGAACAGTCGCTGTTTTAATGCAAGCTGTTTATTCAGTTTTTTTAATTCTGGCGAAACTTTTTCTTTATAAAAATCGGCAAACGATTTATAAAATACAAAGGCAATGTCGTTTTCAAATTCTTTCGATTTTCCATCAACATCTGCCAGAAAGCCGTTAACCCAAGTTTGATTTGCAAGTTTTGTGCCTGCATATATGGCGTTTGCTATTGTTGTGAAATCATTATTGCTGTCGGCGCAAAGTTTTATAAATGCATCGGGGTGATATTCTTTTGCAATATTGCTGTGATAGGTTTTCATCACTTCGGCAAATATTTTCATGTCGGTTTCGAGATTATAGTTTTTGAAAAAATCTGTTGCCGTTTCTTGCAGCGATTCTATTTTTTGTTGCCTGTCTTCGTCTGTTTTTTCTTTGAAAACGGAACTTAATTTTGCGGCGAATCTTATAATTTCGGGCGACATAACGGCTTCGTTAAAATAATCGTTCAGCAGCGAATAAGTATTCAGTTGGGCATATATTTGTTGGAAATCGAAAAGCAGATTTGCGTAAATAGAGCGCGAGTCGTCCTGATTAATCCATTCGGTAAAGCGTTTTTCAAATTCAATTTTTTTATTCACCGCATCCAGCCGCTGCAAGCCAAGATATTCGCCCTGCCATTTTTTCCATGCGTTTGCAATGTTTGCCTGTTTCGATGCGTATTTTATCCGTATTTCTACATTGTTAGCCATGTCGGCGTTTATGATGTTCAAACGCTGCGTGCGCAATTTTATTTTGTGGGGATTGTGTTGCAGCAACATGTCAACTGCGCAGGCTGGCAAATATTCCTGAGTTCTGCCCGGAAATCCGTAGATAAATGTAAAATCGTTTTCGCTGTAACCTTTAAGCGAAATTTTCAAATACTGTTTTGGCGTATATGGAATATTATCGTCCGAATATTGAGCAGGTTTGTTGTGTTTGTCGGCATAAATTCTGAAAACAGAAAAATCGCCCGTATGTCTTGGCCACATCCAGTTGTCGGTATCGCCGCCAAATTTGCCTATTGCATCGGGCGGAGTGCCAACCAAACGCACATCGCTGTAAACTTCGTAGATGTACAGAATATATTGATTGCCGCAGTAAACAGGTTTTACTTCGGTTTCAAATTGTCCGCCGTCTTCGGCTTCTTCGGCAATTTGCATCGAACGTTCGCTTATCAGGCTGTCGCGAACCGTTTCGGGAGTTTCGTCGTTGATATTCTGCAAAATTTGAGATGTAACGTCATCCATGCGGTAAAGAAATTTAACATTCAGATTCTGATTTGGCAATTCTTCGCTGTTAGCCTGCGCCCAAAAGCCGTGGTCAAGATAATTATGTTCAACCGAACTGTGGGCTTGAATCTGTCCGTAGCCGCAATGATGATTTGTAAACAGCAGTCCGTTTTTAGAAACCACAACGCCGGTGCATCCTCCGTTGAACTGCACTATTGCATCTTTCAAACTTGAATTGTTGATGTCGTAAATATCCTGCGCCGTCAGTTTAAATCCTTTTTTTTGCATGTCGTCAACAGTATATTTTTGCAGTATTGGCAGCCATATTCCTTCATCGGCACGCACTGCAAATGCCGTAATTGCGATAAAGCAGACTGTAATAATTGAATTTTTCATAATACATGTAATTTTATTTTTTGAAATTTTTGAGATATATTTTTTTTAATTCGCTTACATTTTATTTTACGCATGATTTATAATATTTTATTTGTTAATATTTGATATTGAATGAATATAATCAATTGCTTCATCTTTGTTTATCTTAAAATTTTCGATTGAATAATTTATTTTAACATCAGGCTGTAATGCACCGTTTTTCCCTTTCCATGTTTCAAAATATTTGGTTGAATATACTATTTTTACCTTTGTATTTGGAAGTTCAAAATTGCGAATTTCTCCATAATGATTAATGCTTCCAGCTGTTTGTTCGCCAATGAGTACGGTTTTAAAATTTCTTTTTAAATCCACTGCGTTCAACATGGCAGACGAAAAAGTTGTTTTGCCGATTAAAACGTAAAACCTGTTTTTTTTATTTAAATAGCTTCTTTTTATTTCTTTCAGAAAAGGTTTCAGCACAGTGGAATTGCCGCCGCCGTTGTTGCGCAAATCCAAAATAATCTTTTCAGGTTTGTTTTTTTTAATAATTCCGAATAAATCCGCATTGAATTTAGCGAATGGATAATGTTCATTGTTTTGGCAGGATGAATAGCTAAAATATATTTCGTTTCTTACGGAATCATATTCATACCAATAATTATTTTTGCTGGTTTGCAAATGTTGATTTGCCTTTATCATGCTGTGATTGATATTGTTGGATGCAATATCAAATTTGATTTTAACAATATTGCTATCCGAATTTTGAAGCGTATATGTTATTTCATTTTCAGAATTTAAAATGCCCAAGCCTCTGAGTATGGACGCATTATTTAAATAGTGTAACAATAAAAAATCAAAATACGACTGATTTTGACTTAATATTATTTCTTTGAATTTGTTGATTACATCATTTATCGGCTGTTCATTTATTTCAATAACTTTGGATAATAGCGCGCCTGAATATACAGGACTTATTTCGGCAACAAAAATTCCTTCCTGAAACATTTGGAATCGCACAGGCACAACAATTTGCTGCGATAACTCTACTCTTGTATGTTCATCGCCAACTGCAACCATCAATTTGAAAAGTTCGTTTATAAATGTTTCTGTATTCAGTGATTTTGCTTTATATTTTACAGAATCTATTTTTGACTCAAATTGGGTTTTACTTATTTTTTCAAAAAGATTTATATGTTTTTGCGGCAATGTTTGTTTAATATATTCTAAATCTTCCTCAAAATCGATTTCTGTAAAATTTTGAGAAGATGCGGAGATATTTGTCAATATCAACAATAAAATCGGAAACAAAATATTTTTCATCGTATATATTTGTAAACTGTTTTAAATTCGTTTAGCATTATTAATAAATAATTACAAATCAGTTGATAAATTGGGATATGTTTTGTATCTTAGTGATTATTAATCAATATCATTACAAAATAATGAACAAAACAAATTACCCAACTGACCTTACTGAACAACAGCACAAAATTATTGAAAATATTGACAATAGAAAAACAATCAGAAAATATCCCATTGCAAACCCGTTAAAAAAATAAAGAAGAGGTAATGACATGTGATTTTTTAAAATTTAACAAATTCAGAACGCAAAATTTCTCGCTTTTTGCGACAAAATGGCAGTCGAGAATGGCTGAACTGCTTCAAAAAAGCCGCTCAACAAATGTCAAGCATTTGAAAAATATCTTCGCAACGGGCGAATTGGATTAAAATTCAGTTTGTAGGAAATATTGTATTTCAGGCAGCGCGTGTGCTTTCATGTATGGCTTCCGTCTGTTTAGCGCTCGATTAATTTCAGGGCATTGAATTTACATTTAGCCAAACAGT
>JAISNL010000040.1 GCA_031276235.1 Prevotellaceae bacterium
TGGAGGAAGCCGGAGGTCGCGATTCGATATACGTGAATCCCAACGACTACGCCGAACTGTCGCGACGTATTATGGAAGTCGTGAACAATCGCGAACTGGCAAAACGTATGACGGACGCAGGTAAAAAATATGTGAAACGGTTTTCGGACAACGTTATTGCCGACGAAATAATGAAGATTTACAATAATTGAAATAAAACAGGATGTATTGCAGTAATAAAAAACGACCAAAAACCCGCAATGATTCAGCAATAGTCATCAGCCGTTTCAAAATTCGACGACAAAGATACGGCAATTTTGACGATACAATGATTTGTGAAGACGTTTATCACTTCTTTTTTATCCTCCGAATTTTGGAAGAATTTACTCAAACTTTCGGCGTCCATCGGGGAAGTTTCTTGGTACACCAAAAAGATTTGTTGGTACACCTGCAAACCTTTGGCGTCCACAACCAAATCATAAAATAATAAAAACAATGAAAGTAGCAGGATTCAGTTTTATTCGAAATGCAGTCAAATACGATTATCCGATTGCCGAAGCGATATTGTCGATACTTCCACTGTGCGACGAATTTGTTGTCGCGATAGAGAAAATGGAAGTCGTGAACAGTCGCGAACTGGCAAAACGTATGACGGACGCAGGCAAAAAATATGTGAAACGGTTTTCAGACAACGTTATTGCCGACGAAATAATGAAGATTTACAATTTGAAATTAACTCTGCAATGATTTGCGAAGACGTTTATCATTTCTTTTCTATCTCCCGAATTTTTGGGGGACACTCTCAAACCTTCGGCGTCCACAACCAAACCTTCGGCGTCCACAACCAAACCTTCGGCGTCCTCGCCTAAACCTTCGGCGTCCTCGCCCAAACTATCGTAATTTCAAGCAACACACGCTATCTTGTCTTTTCATTTTTAATCAGATAATCGGCGGCAACGGTCATCGACACTGCATAATTCCGAAAATCATCGGTAATGTCGGGATATTTTTCGCTGAGATTTTCGATCTGTTCGCTGTGAAGATCGTATAGAAAATCGGAATTGTTGTTCAGGTTTCGCACGTAAAAATATTTGTCGCTAATACATCCCAAACGGGTGTCGGATACGAAAAACATACGCGAACGTTCTTCTTTCAACAAGTCTATTCCCAATGAATTATTTGTGTATGATATATTAAGCAGTCCCATGAGCGTAGGAAATACGTCAATCTGACCTCCGTACTGTTTGAAACGTCTGGGAGCGTCGTCGAACAGCGGCGAATAAATGATGCAAGGAATGTGATTGTAACTGATAGACATATCGTATTTTTGCTGTCCGACTACTGCGCCATGATCGCCAAGAATAACAAATATTGTGTTGTTAAACCATGCTTCTTTCGACGCGTTTTCGATAAAATTACGAAGACTGTTATCCACAAAAGCAATTATTTGTTTTTCGTCGGTGTCGGCATAATCGCGGAACTTTTCTGGAACGACAATCGGCGGATGATTACTCACTGTTAAGAATGTCGCCATAAACGGTTTACCCTCGTTTGCCGTTTCGGTCAGTTTCGGGAGACCGTATTCGAACATGAAATCGTCCTGTACGCCAAAGTTATTCACCGCTTTTTCGTCCGGATAATCGTACAGCGAATATATCCGATCGAAATGATTGTCCAACAGAAACGAGTTCATATTGTCATAGTTAGGATTACCTGTCAGGAAAAACAAGTTACGGTATCCGTTTTGATGCAGGTAGTACGGCGTACCGGTATAACGCGTACTTTTTACTTCCATCATCGGTTTGTTGAACAGCGTCGGAAAAGCGTACAGCGTCGAAACAATACCGTTATTCGTGTGTATTCCCGACGAATAAAAATTCTCGAAATAATATGATTTTGAAATCAGTTCATTGATAAACGGCGTCAGATTTTTACCTTGATATTCGTATTTCAGACAGTTTACCGACATTGATTCCAACAGGATTATCACGACATTGACATTCGAGACTGTTCCAGAAGTCGCAATTTGCCGATTAATCGGATATTTATCGTCTCCGCCAACAATCCCCAATTCTTTTTGTACCCGTTGAATTGCCTGTTCGGCGGTCATCAGACTGTTCACACTGTTCGGCTGTTTGCGGTTTGCCTCGTAACTTTTTAAAAAATAAAATACCGGATTGATTCCTAATTGATTAAAAAACGGATTGTTTGAAAAGTAGGCGTATCCTACCCGTAACGGATATCGTTGCAACGAGCCGCGCATCCCAGCGAAACAGATACACCATAATATTACGATGGCGGGAAGGAGATAACGAATTTTATATCGGCGATTTGATGGATTGATGGTAATTGTCTTTTTCAGTTTCGTCCCGAAACGGGTAACGGCAATGGAAAACAGCGTTATCACAACGACTATCAGTATAAAATAAGGGTAATACGATTTCTCTTGAAATATCAGACCCGTTGTCGCCCGACCAAACTCAAACCATTTCATGGCGGATGAATCGAGATGGGTGAAAAAGTAAGAGAAATATGGAATGTTGGCTGTAGAGATGACGAATGTCAAGGAATATAAAACGATGAAAAACACATTGCATCCTGTAATCAACCGTTTTGGGATTTTGTCGAAAAACAGCGATACGCACAACAGCGTCAACGGAAGTATGGCAATATACGAGGCGATTAAATTGTCGAACTGTAATCCGATAAAAAATGTTCGGAAGAACAGATAACTTCTATTTTCGACGTCTGCAATGTTGTCGGTATTTATAAGACACAGAATCGAACGAAATATCATAAAAAAAGCAATCCCTAAAAAATGGATTGACAGCAAATAACGTAAAACGGCAATAAAATTTTTCATCAATAGTAAATGTTACATTTCGGTTACAAAGGTATGAATATTTCCGTGACTGCAAAGAACTGTGCCTGTAAAAGAGGCTGATTTTCTCAAGCGGTTTTCGTCTATCCCAACAACATATCTCCAAGTAATGACTTTCAGTATCCGTTTGTAAACGAACAGTTTTTTCTTCTTCTTTTCTCTTGTTTTGATACAAAATTAACAGAAAAAGACTGTTGCCATGGTAAATATATGTGTAATGAGCGGCTTTTTATGTTCGCAAGGAAACAGATTTTATTCATCTTTTTACTTTTAAAATTCGCTAAAAAAATAATAAAATATTTGTATTTGCCGACTTTTTTGTAACTTGCCGCGTTTTTTAATCAGGTATTATGTCATTTTTAAACGATAAAATCAAAGGCGAAGGCTTTACATTTGACGATGTGCTGCTTGTTCCTTCATATTCCGAAATTCTTCCGTATCAGGTTGATATTTCAAGTAAATTTACGCGAAACATCACTATCAGCACGCCGATTGTTTCTGCTGCAATGGACACTGTTACCGAAGCCGAACTTGCCATTGCAATCGCCCGTAAAGGCGGTATAGGCGTTATTCATAAAAACATGAGCATCGAAAAACAAACTGAACAGGTGAAGCAGGTAAAGCGCTCCGAAAACGGGATGATATACGATCCTGTTACCATCACTAAAGATGCCACTGTGGGAGATGTGCTTAAAGTGATGCGTGAATTTAAAATAGGCGGCATTCCCGTTATAGACAAAGACCATAAGCTCGTGGGAATTGTTACCAATCGCGATTTGCGTTTTCAGGAAGATATGAAAACTCCTGTCAGCAGCATAATGACGACAAAAAATCTTATCACTACCACAAACAAAACCACTCTGAAAGAAGCGGCGGAAATATTAAAGATACACCGCATAGAAAAACTGCCTGTGGTTGACGAAAATTACAGGCTCACAGGTTTGTTGACATTCAAGGATATTACCAAAATAAAAGATAACCCCGAGGCAAGCAAAGATTCTAAAGGTCGTTTGCGTGTTGCCGCAGGCACAGGAATAGCAGGCGATACGCTTGAACGTATAGCATCGCTGGTTTCGGCAGATGTTGATGCCGTAGTAATAGACACTGCACACGGACATTCGCAGAGCGTGATTAAGATGCTGGAAAATATAAAAAAACTGTATCCATGTTTGGATGTAATTGTAGGCAACATAGCAACCGCCGCCGCCGCTATCGCTCTTATGCGCGCAGGCGCAGATGCTTTGAAAGTAGGCATAGGACCGGGTGCAATTTGCACTACGCGCATCATTGCAGGCGTTGGCGTTCCGCAATTAACGGCAATATATGATGTGGCAAAAGCGGTAAACGGCAAAATTCCGATTATTGCCGATGGAGGAATACGTTATTCGGGCGATATTGTAAAAGCGCTGGCAGCCGGCGCCGATGTTATCATGGCTGGCTCTCTGTTTGCCGGAGTTGAAGAGTCTCCGGGCGAAACTATTATATTGAACGGGCGAAAATTCAAGTCATATCGCGGAATGGGTTCGCTCGAAGCAATGCAAAACGGTTCAAAAGACAGATATTTTCAAGATTCGGAAGATGATATTAAAAAACTTGTGCCAGAAGGCATAGTAGCGCAAGTTCCATACAAAGGCAAACTGGAAGAAGTGATTTATCAACTTGTAGGCGGCTTGCGAGCAGGCATGGGATATTGCGGCACGCCAAATATCGCAGCATTACAGCAAGCGCATTTTATTCGCATCACGGCGGCAGGCGTTGTTGAAAATCACCCTCACGATGTAACAATTACACGCGAAGCCCCTAATTACAGCAGATAATTTATAAATGATTATGTATAAAACGAAAAACAGAATAATCGTAATCGCAATATTATTGTTAACAGCGTACGCCTGCAACACACGCAACAGCGAAGATACGTTGCTTGCCGAAGCCTGCGGGAAAAAACTGTATTTAAGCGATTTGAAGGAAGTTTTCAGCACGGATGAGATTGGCATCGACAGCATAGGCGCAATATCAACCTACACTTCGGCGTGGGTGCGCAGGCAACTTACCACAAAAAAAGCAGAAGAATTGCTTGACGAAAAACAAAAAGACGTGCAGGCAGAAGTTGAAGACTATCGTTCATCGCTGTTGATATACAGATTTGAACACGATTATGTATTAAAACATATTGATACCGTTATAACACCGGATGAAATAAGAAACATCTATAACGAAAACAATAAACTTTTCAAAACGTCATCCACTTTGGTGCAGGTTACATATATCAAAATACAGACAGACACTCCCGAAACGGAAAACATAAAGAAAATGTGCCGCTTTACTGCAAACATAAAAAAAATTGAAGAACTGTGCATGATGTATGCCGACAAATACGACACGTTCAACGATAAATGGTTTGAAATACATGAACTGATGCGGTTGCTGCCTGCAAACAGAAATCAAGATGAATTTGAAAGAATATTAGCGGCAAACAGATTTTACGAAACACAAGATGCAAAATACAGTTATTTTGTCAGATTAAAATCAATATTGCCGAAAGGCTCGGTAGCGCCACTTGAAAAAGAACGCGAAAATATCCGCACA
Source organism: Prevotellaceae bacterium (assembly GCA_031276235.1). Lineage (GTDB taxonomy): Bacteria > Bacteroidota > Bacteroidia > Bacteroidales > UBA932 > JAIRKV01. The sequence goes on from JAISNL010000040.1 coordinate 5,447, forward strand.
ATAATATTAAGCAAACGCAAATACGAATTAATAAACAAACTGGAACAGGAAATATACAATGCAGGCATTAGCAATAATGATGCAAAAATTTATATCAACAACAATAACTAAAAAAAATGAAATTATTACAAAAAACAGCATTGTCAATGCTATTGATAACAATACTTGCAACAACATTGCAGGCGCAGACACAAAACGGAAAAAACATTATAGACAAAGTAGTTGCCGTAATAGGCAATGAAGCCGTTCTTTTATCAGATATTGAAATGGATATCTATCAAAGAAAAAACTATGGAATATTAAGCGAGGAAAATTTATTTTGCCGCGTACTTGAAGATATGCTGCAAAGCCGATTGCTTATTGCACAGGCAAAAATTGACAGCCTGACGGTAACTCCATCTGCAATACAAACATCTGTTGATGAACGAATAAACTATTTTATCGCTCAGCTCGGAAGCGAAAAAGCGCTGGAAGCACAATTCAAAAAACCAGTTTCCAAAATTAAGGAAATGCTTTACGGACAAGCCGAAGACCAAAGTTTAATAGAACAAATGAAAAGCAAAATCGTGTCGGGAATTGAAATTACACCGGCTGATGTAAAAAATTTTTACAAAACAATTCCACCTGACAGTTTGCCTGTAATACCCGAACAGTATTCATTTCAGCAAATAACGGTATATCCGCCTACGGCAGATGCCAATTTTGAAGTTAGAGAAAAACTGCTCGGACTGCGCGAACGCATTATAAACGGCGAAAAATTCAGTACGCTTGCCATTTTATATTCGCAGGACGAATCGGCAAAACGCGGCGGAGAACTTGGACTTGCGCCGGCAGTGCAATATGTTACCGCTTTTAGAAATGCAGCCTTGTCATTGAAACCCGGACAGGTTTCGCATATAGTTGAAACCGAATACGGATTCCACATCATACAAATGATAGAAAAACAGGGAAAAGATTTGATAAACGTCAGACATATACTGCTGAAGCCCATATATTCGTCAAACGACCAGCGGCTGGCATTTTCACGTTTAGACAGCATTAAAAATATGATAACAGGCGACAGCATTTCTTTTGAACAGGCAGCGCTGTTTTTCTCGCAGGATGAAAAAACGCGCATGAACGGCGGGCTTGTTGCCAATCCTCAAACTCTGTCTCCGCGTTTCGACAAAGACCAGTTGGGAAATAATTATTTTGTGCTGAGAGAATTGAAACAGGGACAAATTTCAGACCCTTTCAAATCAACAGATGAAAACGGTCGAGAAGTCTATAAAATAGTGAAACTAAAAGAAATTATTCCAAGCCACAAAGCAAATCTCAAAGACGATTTTCCAATAATAAAAAATATGGTGGAAGGACAAAAACAAATGGAAAAAATCACTAAATGGCTTATTAAAAAACAGCAGGAAACGTATATAAGAATAGACGACGACTATAAAAATTGCAAATTTGAAAGCCAAAACTGGATTAAATAATCAAACAAAATATTTTATCCGAAACAATAATAACCGATGAAATTACGCTTATTGTTCGCATTGCTCATCTTTTCCCTGCCTGCATACGCACAGGACGACAACAATCAAAAGATACGTCTTGGATTTCAGGCTGATTTTATGCGTCCTGCATATCCATCGTATCTCAACGGGCGAAGAGTGCACAAACACGAAGGAAACGTAATTTACACGCACAAAACAAACGGAGCTACAATTACCTGCGACAGCGCATATCACTATTTTCCGAGCGATACTATCGAATTTTTCGGAAACGTTACAGTACGGCACGCAACAACTGTTATGTACAGCGAAAAAATATTTTATGATGGAATATATGCCAAAGTAAGAGGACGGCTTGTGAAAATGGACGATACCGAACGAAACGCAACGCTCAAAACGCAATTTGTAGATTACAATATCGACCTGAACATAGGAACATACGTTCAGGGCGGAACTCTTGTGCGCAGACGCGATACCATCGAAAGCATAAACGGAATTTTTGAAGGAAATACGGGAATGTTTACATTCATAAATGACGTTGCAATGAAAAACGATTCCTTAGTGCTTGCCTGCGATACAATGCTGTACGACACTCACAGCGATATCACAACATTCAAAGGAAATACAAAAACATGGAACGGTAACAATATAATGTTAAGCAACTTCGGAATATATAAGCCAAACGAAAATGAAATGTCTTTTTCGTCAAATGTGTACATGCAATCCGAAACGCAGGAAGTGTGGGCGGATTCCATATGGCTTGACAACAGCACAAAAAATGCGGAACTGTTTCGCAACATTCAAATGCTTGATACTGTACAGCAGATAATCATTTTTGGAGACAAAGCCCAAATTGCCGACAATTATCAAACGGTGTTTGTAACCAAAAATCCGGCAGCGCTTTATTATACCATTCCCACAGAATCTAACCGTTTAAGCGACACAACATGTTTGATTGCCGATACCATATCCACTTTTATGGATAACATAAAAATTGTAGTTGACACCATTATGCAAAAAGACACAACATTACAAAACGGCATAAAGTCAGATTTGCTGAATAATATTGCATCTGCCAACGACAGCGCAGTGAACGTCAACACAGAAACGGCAGAACATGACAATATCGGCAAAAACAAAATACATCTCGATATTAAAAAAAACAAACCGATTGATAACGATATTGCAAACATCGCAAAAACAGAGCAGGATTCGCTTGTACAGATTTTAGTAACCCGCGATACTGCCGTGCGAAACACCTTTGCCTATCATAACGTGAAAATTTACAAATCGGATTTTCAGGCATTGTGCGATTCGCTTGTTTATCATTCTGTTGATTCAACTACATACATGTATCATTTGCCGATTTTATGGAACGACAGCACGCAAATAACATCCGGAGTTGCTACAATCTACAGCAAAAACAGACAGATTGATTATGCCGATTTTGCATCTCCTGCAATGATAATAATGCGCGAAGACAGCGTAAATTTCAGTCAGTTAAAAGGCAAATCGATGAAAGCGTTTTTCAAGAACAACCAAATGGACAGAATAAACGTATCAGGCAACGGACAAAGCGTATATTACATTCGCGAAAAACCCGAACAACCGATTTCTGCCGTAGAAATTTCAGAATGTGCAAATATTGTGATTGACATGATGCAGATAAACGGAAAAAGCAAAATAAACAAAGTTACATATCTTATGAAACCATCGTCTAACACATATCCTGTCAGTAAAATGCCAGAAGATTCAAAGCAACTGAAAGGTTTTGTTTTGCACGATGATATTCGACCGAAATCAAAAAAAGAACTGTTCGACGGATATGTACATAAATCGCAACGGCAAATTGTGCAGGCTATAGAAAAACCAACATTCAGCATTACATTAAGAATAAATAGGCTTGCCGAAAAATAAATTTCCCTCACAAAAAAGCAAAAAATCAAATACAATTCCGGGCTGTGTCATAATTGTGTGATGCCCCAACCTCCGCACTGCGTCATTGCGAAGGCTTTCAGCCCTGATTATTAATTTTTATTAAAAAAATTTGTTGTATTAAAAAAATATTTTTTACCTTTGTCCCACTTTTTACAAGTTAAAGCAAACAATAATGAATTATAAACTGTGCAAATACAGAAAAA
>JAISNL010000119.1 GCA_031276235.1 Prevotellaceae bacterium
TATGCCGCCAAAGGCCTGTACTGCAAACGCCCCAAACGGCTGACCGAAGAGCGGGAACGCTATTACGAACGGATACGGAAAAAGAAAATGGAAAAGTATATTGAAGGAAACCGGGGCAGGATTGAAAAGATGAGAAACAAACAAATGAATGATTATGGGAAAGAAGCATAATTTTTCACAAACAATATACCTTACGAATGGTATATTATTTTTTTTATATTACTTTTGTCATTTAAATAAGGGATACTGACACTTCGATTTTTAAGAGAAGAAAACGCATTATTAAAAGTATTGCTGTAACTGATATTCAGAAACAAATAAATTATATCCTTTAAATCGTTGTTTGAAATGTTGTTTATTGAATGGGATAATATATTGGAAAGTAAAATGTGTTCTTCATTCGCAATTTTGCTGTAAATAGCATCGAAATTTGGATAGTACATACTGGCTTGGAGTGTTAAGTGAAAAAATGCTTTTTCTGCATTGATTTCTTTATCAAAAGTTTTTATATGCGATATAATCCTTTCACACGGACTTTTATATTCATCAAAAAAATATTGGATGTCAACAGGGAGATTAATTGCACTGTTAAATTTTTTCATTTCGGCAAAGTATATATCTTTGATAATTGTTTCGAATAAGTGCTGTTTATTTTTGAAATGGTAAAAAATGGCGCCCCGGGTTCGATTTGTTGCTTTTTCGATATCCTCAATAGTCACTTTTTCAAAATTTTCCGTTAAAAACAGACGAAACGATTCGTTGAGAATTTTTGTTTTTAAATCAATATTTTTTTTCATAATAAAATAAAAAAGTACAGTGCTAATACCTATTATCTATAGAACCTGTAGAAGTAAAGGATGAACAATAATATGGATATTAGCCTGTACTTTATATCTTTATTATTAAAGATAAAGCAAAACTCGTCATATCCATCCTGTTTCTTAAAAAACTTCTACTTTTCTATACAAGATGTTATGAATACTCAAATCGGCTTACTGCCTAATTCGGTGCAAAGTAACAAATAATTGTTTGAATATAAAAATCTATCAAAATTTTATTTTGCATTAATGGTTTAATAAAGTTAAAATTTATATGTTTACTACTTAAACAACTTTCAATAAAACAGTTGAATAAGAAAACCTTCCGCTTTCCGGGTTAAACAAAAGAAGTTTTTGTCCGGGCTTTAGATTTCCCCCATGAAATATTTGTTCCAACATCAGGTAGATTGATGCAGCTCCGACATTGCCGACTTCCGGCAAATTAATATACCATTTTTCATCCGAAAAAGGAGAGCCGGCTTCTGCCAAACCGCCTTTTAATTGTTCATAAAAGTACATAGATGAGATGTGGGGCAAAATAAAATCAATCTCACCGGATGTGACTGTGTGCCTGTTCATTGATTTAGTAATGTGTTCCACGGCTTTAAGTATACCGTATTTGCCTAAATACCGGGCATCCTGCTTTATGGAAAAAATAGATTTGCTCAACCATTCATTTTCATTAAGCATCTTCCAACTAATCAAATCTCCATTTTCATCCTTTTCTGCCCCCTGATACATACAGGTCTTCAGTTCATTGGCATAAGAAACCGAGTCTATCCATTCAATTTTTAGCGAAATGCCGTCTTTATTGGGAACATTTGACAATAAACAGGCGCCGGCACCGTCCGATAGCATAAAGCGCAAAAAGTCTTTTTCAAATGCAATCATAGGATTTTTTTCCAACTCTTCCAGTTTTTCATATTCTCCCTTAAAATTTTTAGCAGTCAGTAGAGGTGAAAATAATTCGGAACCGGTACATATCGCATTTTTTGTGCTTCCGGACAGTACCGACATAAAGCCGTATTTGAGCGCTGTTGTCGACGTGCAGCATACGCCGTTGGTGGACATCGTTTCCATAACCGGAGCGTCGGGTAATTCTCCATGAACCATAGAGGCATGGGAGGGCAATAATTGATCTGAACTTGACGTTCCACAACACAACAATTCTATAGCATTTAATTCTGAAGCATCCGAAAATAAATTATTAATCGCTTTTGCGGTTAATTGAGCATTGGTATGTGTAATTTCGCCGGAATCGCCAATTGCATAATACCTTGTCTTTATTTTATTTTGTCTCAAAATAATACTTTTAACCCTTGAGGGTTTATCTCCAATCAATCCCAGTTTTGCTTCTATTTTGTCATTGTCAACAGGATTGTTAGGCAAATATTTTGCCAGTTTCGTAATAAAAACATTTTGTCTCATAATTTAATTATTATTTTGTTAATTTATCAGTTAATTAGTTTTTCTATTTTTTTTTGCAATTAGTGGGGATAAAACAAACAGGGTAATTAATATCCAAATTCTAAAAAACAGTAATTTAGATCTTCTGTGTTTATAATTATTTTTGCTTATGTATTCTGCCCACTCCAAGTATTTATTTACGGCGTACCGCTCATAGCCGATTGATGTAAATTCTTTATTTACAGGAGGAATAACAGTGTAAATGCGTTCCGGTTCAGTAAGCGCTTTTAGCGCTTCTACGCCATAAATATCAGCCTTGTCGATTATTTCCTGACTGATACCGGCAGCAGGCAATAACTTGAACGGCGATTTTTTCTTTCCTGTAAATAACCAGTAGCATAAGGATATAAAGCCTGTTCTGTTTTTTGAAATTTCTCGAAAAACAAATATCCCTTTAATAATTCCGCCATGCTTTTCTATTTCAATGATTACTTCATTTAAACTGTTTCTCCATGAGTTTCTTGCATCTATGACAAGTATAACCGGTTTATTCCTGATGGCTTTTTTGAGGGCTTCACTTTGCAGGAAACTGTTAAATGGTCTGGACGGATATAGAAACCACGGTTGGAATCCCAATATAACAGTGTCATAATCTTCTTTTTCTATTTCAAAATGAATTTTACAGGGCTGCTTCAATACCGTTTCCGGAAAAACATCAAAAAACTGTTTATAAGTCATTGGAAAATGATATTGATCACTTTTAATTTCTGTAAAATCAATCGTATAAAATTCACTCCACTGTTTTACAAAATGGGTAACAATCTCTTTTAACTGACCCGTTTGAGAATAGTATGCAACAAGTAGATTTTTCATTATAATTTATATATGCTTGATTATTATATATTTAATTAATAACGATACCAAATATACGGTATTCTTTCGGATAAAAAAAACAACTTAAAAATAATATATATATTATCGTTTAATTTTATTATACAATTCTAAAAGCAACTCTTTCAGACGTTTAGTGTCTACTCCATCTTTTATGGAGTCGTTCAAAGCCATTCCCAGATAAGTATAGGTAAACAACTCGCCCAGTAATTTCGTGTCTGTATTGGGTTTGACTTCTCCTTTCTCAATTGCTTTTTGGATAAAATACGACCACGTGTTTTTATCTATCTGGAAAATATTGCTCATTTTTTCGTTGAAACTGCCGATATAGTAACCGGTACTTAGTAACAGGGAAATATAAGATCTGTCCGTATTGGGAAAAGTAGTTTTATCTGAATTTCCAACAAAACCATATATTTTTTTTGCCGTCTTATCTACGCCGGCAACGAACAAATCAATAAATTCCAATAATGTTATATCCTGTTCCAGTATGTCCTCTCCTACCTTATAATACAAGGTTTGAATTTTTAAATAATACCTTTCGATAACTTCTTTAAAAAGGGTTTCTTTATCTTTTACATAATAAAAAATGGCGCCTCTTGTCATTCCGATGGCTTTTTCGAGATCACGAACAGTTACAAGTTCGTAAGGCTTGGTAAGAAACAATTTAAAAGCTTCCTTGTATAATTTTTCTTCAGTATTTGTCATAATATTAAGTATATAAACAATATCTTTAATTAAAATTTAAGCACAAAGATATATGAATTTTTATAAATACAATAATTAAAATTGTTTTTTTGCATTTTTTACGGGAAATATACCAGACATGTTGTTTCTCTATTTATGACATAATTAAAAGAAGAGCAATATTTGTCCTGAAAAAGAAAAAAATCGGGTTAAAAGTCGGATTAAAATAAAGCCTGCCTTTCACACAACGAGGGAGCGACAACTTTGAAATTTACTCACAAAATAGACTGTTATTTAGAAAGAATTAAAATAAAGCGAAAATGAAAAAAATAATATATTGTTTATCAATAAGATATGGTTTTATAAATTATTTTTTATAAATATTTTCTAAAAATGTTTGTGTATTTTAAAATTTCACTCTACATTTGCCCGAAACATACATAATATTTGGTATAAATTTAAATTTTATTTTTTATGAAAAAGATTATCTTTTTATCGTTCGTTTTCGTTGCTTTCTCTATTTCTTCCTTTGGACAAAAAATAGTAGAAACGCAGTATTTTAAGAACAACCCCGAATTAGGCGGGGATGTCGTTATTACCGCTTCTTCGAAAGAAGTCAAAGGGGAAAAAAGTTACACGAGTTTTGATGTAACAGCCCCTGTTCGCGGAAGTTACCATTTGAATTTCTGGCTGTTGCCCGCCAAACTCAGCGATGGCAGTTATTCGCGTTATGAAGTATTGGTAAACGGTTTGTCCGCCGGTTCGATAAGCCCGGCTAAAGGGAACTGGCAAAGTATCGGCCTGGATAAATCGGCAAAAGTGGCATTGAAACCGGGAGCAAATACGATTTCCATTGTAGCTACTGCCCCGGAAATTGCGGAAGTTGAATTTGTCTGCTTATCAACAAATGTGAGCAAAGCGGCAATTTCTTCTGCAAAGTACGATCAATTTCTGGCAAAAACAAAGTCATCCTCAAACGATGAAAATGTCGGCTTGCGTTCCACGACTGCCAATCCCGGCGTCGCTCTCGACAGTAAAGCGAATTATCTGTTCTATCCGAATGTCGCTTTTAACTACACGTACTACAAAACGGTGAATTTTACTGCCGGACAACAGGTGTTTATTGCAACCCAAAGTTCTAAATTGCATGTAGTCGAATTATTCAATGCCAACAATCCGGATGCTTATTCCTGGGTGCATAAGTCTTCACTTGCATACCAAATAGCAGATAGAACTGTTAGGACTTCAAATTTCCAACCCTCTTCTTCTCAAGCCTCATTGTCGGATTATCAATTCCAATTTGTAACAGGAACATATTTAGGTTCAATAAATATAACTATTCCGGTTTCAGGAACCTATTATGTAAAAGTACGTTCGGCCGTAAACGGGACGGCTGGAGTTGCTAATGTAAATATCAACGGTCAATATTATTACGAAGACGTTCCCATTCATTCCACCGGTTTTCGGGTAACACAGGGAGGCGACGGGGTCGCTTACAATACATTTACAACCAATTTAACGGGAGACGCCCGTTTGTGGCTCGAACGGGGAACTGCCATTCCGGGAAAAACTGTCGCTTGGAATGATGACTGGGCGCAGGGAGGATTAAATTCAAGAATCAGATTAGATGGAGATAAAGCAGCTGTTCATGGAGTCTTACTTTCTACATACAGTTCAAGTAATCCAACAGGGAAATGTGATTTATATGTAAAATGTTTGGATGGAGCTGTGTATCCTTCTTTTCCCAATTTAAATCCGCTATATGAAATTCAGTCTGCTCCGATAGACCCAACTTATAATGCTTTATCTTGGGCTGCTGGGATCACTGAGTTTGCATATGAACCGACCACAAAGTTTGTTGAATACTATGTAGAAAATAATCCATTAGAATCATTTCATAAGTTTCTTCTCACTCCAAAATATGATGAATGTCCTGTTTATTCTAAAATTGGAGCAACACAGGAAAATAGTGTTATAGATTTACGTATGCGTTATGATAATGTAGGTAATTTATATATAGGGGCTTCTATAAAAGATGGAGCAGATAATCATCCTCATGGTTTTGCATGGGAAACAAAATTTGGTCAAAATCTTAGATGCTTTCATCCCAGAACTTCGTTGGAGGGAGGTTATTATGGAAACACTGTCGCTTACTTCAGGCGAGTTGGAACAGGAAAACTTTTGGCGGAAGCAATTGCTGATGGAACGGCAGTATTACAACATGTTGAATTTACGCCTCTTGAAGACAATATAATTGCTGCACAAAAAGCTATTCTAACGACAACTGTGAAAAACACGTTTAATGCAAAATTTAATGCATGGAAAGCAACTAATAATTATAATTCGGCTAAGATAATCAACAATAGTGAATTTGATTCTCTATTAAGCTATTGCATATCAAATCCAGGAACAGCCTATCTGGTATATGAAAAATTAGGAGATAGCGATTTTGACGCATCGTATTTGGTTGACACATTATCACTTGTAAGTTTGAATAATGTTACAATTTTAGATAATATTATTGAAGATAGTAAACAGATGAGATTACGGGCAGCCAATAATATAAATTATGTAGATACAATCGTATCCCCTATTGCCAATGCTATGAAATATGTAAAAGCGATTTTGACCGGCGGAGGCGCACCACTTCTTTCTCCGGGTCAAGGTAACGGCAACAGCGAATCCGTAGCAACAGGTATCAGATACAGTAATGACGACGAGTTCAATGCGGTCAACAACAGTTCCGGTATTTCCATTAATTTTTCGATAAGGGACAATGCCAAAATTTCCCTTGCTGTAATTGATCTGAAAGGCAGAGTGATGGAAACCGTATTACAGGGGCAAGCGCTATCATCCGGAAATCACAATTATACGGTGAATTTGCCTGCTGGAATCTACCTTGTTAAGTATGTACTCAACGGCAATGTGAATGTCAAAAAAGTAATTGTGAAATAATGATTTCATACAAACAATAGAAAGATAATCTCTTAACTCGGAGAGATTATCTTTCTTAAAAAACGAATAAGGTATGAAAACAACACTTTTACAATTAAAAACGGCTTTATTGCTCGTATTATTGACTGTTTCCGGTGAAATATTCTCCCAATTAACAGACTGGGTCAATTACACTCATGGCGATGTACTTGCTAAAATGTACAACGATGGCGATTACCTTTGGATAGCGACCGGCGGTGGACTTGTCAAGTTGAACAAAGCAACCGAAGAAAAGACTTTTTATACCCGTGCCAATGCGAATGGCGGATTGCCGGAAAATCAATTGCGAACATTGACCAAAGATAACGTCGGCAATATTTGGGTAGGTACACAGTATAACGGAATTGGTAAATTTAATGAAACAGAAGGTGTTTCTTATTTTACTTGGATGCAATCGTGCTATTCAATAAAAGCAGACAGCGATGACAATATCTGGTTTTCAGGTAGTTATCATTTAAACAAATTTGACGGTACAAACTTACAGCAATGGACTACTTCTGGAAGTAGTCTTCTCAATTGGTGGAATTTATACGATTTCACATTTGATAAAGATGGCATTTTATGGATTGGAGGTGATCCTATTACTTTTTCTAAGTTCACCGAAGAAGAAGGTATTCAAGAACTCAACAGTCATTGTAGTATAGTAAATAATATTGAAATCGATAACGATAATAATCTTTGGTTAGCCGGCGAAGCGGGCTTGGTTAAATATACGGGAGACGATTATATTATTTTTAATACCGGTAATTCCACTCTCCCCAGTGATAA
>JAISNL010000127.1 GCA_031276235.1 Prevotellaceae bacterium
ATACACATTATTGGACATGAAATTTTAGCGAGAACTGTTAAAAAAAGGGATTATTTTTCATTATATCGGTAATATGAGGGTGCGAGGGAAGTAATTTTGGGAATTGCGCTTTGGTTTTTGGATTGCATCTCTATGCACAAATGAGGTTTTACGCGGTTGTGGTATCATGCAAAGGCAGATATTGCCAATACGTTTATGCCAGCAACGGTTTGATATGGAAAGTGAATAGCCTGTAATATCCGTCTTTACTATTCAAAAACATTCAATTTATTGTAAACAGAATCCCGTTCTACGGGAATAAATCCAGTTTTTTTTATGAATCTCACCATTTCGTCAATTTGCATCGAGGGATTTTTTTCTTCGGCGCCTGCCATTGAATAAATTTTTGTAGAATCGTCAATAGTTCCGTCCATATCGTCGGCGCCAAAGTGCAGAGCAAAGCCTGCAATATTTTTCCCAAGCATTGGCCAGTACGATTTTATATGAGGAATGTTATCAAGAAAAATACGCGAAACGGCAAAGTTTTTCAAAACTTCAATATCGTTCACCTCGCCTGTTTCTGAAATTGCATTATTATTTTTTTTGTATTTCAGAGGAATAAAAGCATTGAATCCGTGAGTTTGGTCTTGCAGATTACGCAATAGCTCAAGATGTTTCAATCTGTGCATATAAGTTTCTACATGTCCAAACAGAATGGATGCATTTGAGGCAATTCCAAGGTTATGAGCCGTTTTGTGAATTTTGAGCCATGTGTTTGCATCCGATTTCTGATGGCATATTTGTTTTCGTACTTTGCGGTCAAATATCTCTGCGCCGCCTCCGGGTATCGAATTTAATCCTGCTTCTTTTAATTTCAGCAAGCCTGCTTCCGCTGTCAAGTTTGCCTTGCCAATCATATAATCAAGTTCTACAGCCGTAAATGCTTTTACGTGTATGTCTGGCAATATTTTTTTAATTTCGACAATCAAATCGCAATAAAAATCCAAATTACGATTAGGATGTACTCCGCCTACTATATGCACTTCGCTAACATCTTTTCCATAATACTTTTTGCAAATATCCAGCATATCGCTTATGTTGTAATCCCAACTGTCAGTATCGTTTACATTTCGCCGATACGAACAGAATCTGCAATTATGAATACAAATATTTGAAGGTTCGATATGAAAATTTTTATTAAAAAAAACAAATTTTCCGTTTATTTGTTTGCGTTTTTCGGTTGCCAGCAACGCCAGCGCTGACAGATTGTGCGATTCATACAATTTTAATCCATCGCTGATGCTGATTCTTTTGCCGGTTTCTATTTTTTCGGCAATTAATGATAAAAATCTGTCGTGCAGCAATACTTTTCGTAATTCATTATTCATTTATTTTATCGGTATTTTGATATAATTTTGTTTTAATTTGAAATCAAAATACTGCTTTACACACTTTTGCAACGTTATCGGGAATGCCGAAAGTATAAATATGTATAGCGGGAACATTTGCTTTTTTCAATTCATGTGCCTGCATTGTAAGCCATTCTGTACCTGTATTTTTTGCATCTTCGTTTGTTTTACATTTTCGCAATGCTTTTTCAAGTTCTTCGGGCAGCGACAGGCTGAACAGTTTGGGCAAAACATCAACCTGATTCATGGTAGCAATCGGTTTCAATCCGGGAATTATTGGAACATAAATACCTGACTGACGGCATCGTTTCACAAATTCAAAATATTTTGAATTGTCAAAAAACATTTGCGTTACAATATAGTCTGCGCCAGCATCTGCTTTTTCTTTAAGATATGCAATATCCTGTTCCATGCTTTTGGCATCAGCATGTTTTTCGGGATATCCGGCAACGCCGCACGAAAAATTGGTTGGCGTGGCATTTTCGATTTCGCTGTTCAAATATATTCCTTTATTCATGTTTTGTATTTGTTTGAGCAAGTCAATGGCATGAGCATGACCATCTTTTTCGGCAATGAAAACAGGATCTGCCTTCATTTTATCCCCGCGCAAAACAAGCAGATTATCCATTTCCAGATAATGGTAGTCGATAAGAGCATCTTCGGTTTCGTCTTGCGTAAAACCTGCACAAATTACATGCGGCACTACTTCGATACTGTATTTGAATTTTACGGCAGCGGCTACGCCAACGCTTCCCGGACGCTTTTTTGTTGTATATCGTTCGGTTTCGCCTTTGTTGTTTGTGCGATATGCAACATCGGCGCGATGGCATGTAACGTTTATATATGATGGCGAAAATTCGAGCAGCGGTTCTATGGTTCGCCGTATTTCGCCGAAATTTCCGCCTTTGAGCGGAGGTAAAATTTCAAATGTGAAAAGAGTTTTTTTTGCATTTCTCAATATGTCTGCTACTTTCATTTTATAAGATATAATGTTATGTAATAATTAATTTGAATTATAACAGGGCAACAATAATGTGCTTTCCAACTTCGCTTCAAAATTGATTTGCCGCATACAATTCGGAAGCAAATTTACATGATTTTTTCATTTGTTGTTTATTTATTTGTTTTTTACCATGCTATTAACTTCTTATCAAATTAAAGTTCAGCAGTTTTAATATTTTTTTTTGCGCTTCAGTTACATTTTCTGCGAAAATTTTGTACGCCGCAAATTCGCGCCGCAAACTGTATTCAGAACGCAATTTTTCAAAATCATCTGCATTGACTTTCAGTAAATTGCTGTCGTAAATTATATCGTAAACAGATTTTACTGTATCATTCAGCACATTTACGACAGATTTATCGGCGCAATTGATAATAATTTTCTGCTCAACTTCGGGTAAATTGATTTGACGGTTATTTATTTCAAGATTAAAAAATTGATCAACTGCATGTATTGCCATCGCCGTTCCTGCGGCTTTTCCTTCAAGCGAATATCCTGCAATATGAGGTGTTGCAATATTAACAAGCGCAAGCAGGTTTTTGTCTATATTCGGTTCGTTTTCCCACACGTCAATAACGGCAAAATCTATTTTTTTGTTTGCTATTGCCAATTTCAGCGCATCAGTTTCTACAACTTCGCCGCGCGAAGTATTGATGAAAATTTTCGCTTTCAGCATTTCAAACATTTTAGCGTCAAACAGATGACTGGTTTTATATTCGCCGCTATTATTCAGGGGAACATGCAAGGTAATAATATCGGCATTTGCGGCAATCTCATCAATATTGACAAACGAGGCGTTTTTTTCGTTTTTTTTGCGTGGAGCATCGCAAAGCAAAACCTTCATTCCTAAAATTCGGCATATATTTTCAACTTTTTTGCCCACATTTCCCACGCCAACAATTCCAATAGTGGTTTTATTTAACGGCATACCGTATTTCGAAAAAATCTGCAAAAGCGCAGCCAGCACGTATTGTGCAACAGCCGACGAATTACATCCGGCGGCATTTGCCCATGCAATATTATTGCGCCTGCAAAAATCGGCGTCAATATGGTCGAATCCTATTGTTGCAGATGCAATGAATTTTACGCCGGTATTTTCCAAAAGTTTTGCATTGCAAATTGTGCGCGTTCTAATAACAAGTGCATCGGCATCAACCAAATCAACATGCAAAATTTCGTCTCCAGCCTTATAAACAACATTTGCAAACGGCTCGAAAACACCTTTTATAAAAGGAATCTTATTGTCAACAACTATTTTCATCAATATAAAAATATCGTGCAAAGTTATAATTTACCAAACAATATACGCAAAGTTAACTTAATTTTATACATTTGCAGCAAAATAATTATTAATGAAATTTTTACGGCGCATATTAATTTGTATATCAACCATAATATTGCTATTCGCAATATTTTTTGCGTTTTTGTTTTTTATGGATTTCAAGCCTCCGAAACAGCAAATTATTGCCCAAAACGCTTGTGAAACGTTAACCGTTGATACATTTAATATTTTAACATGGAATATAGGTTATGCGGGGCTGGACGCTTCGATGGATTTTTTCTACGAGGGCGGAACGCAATCGATGCAAAGCAAAGAAAAAACATGCGAAAACATGCAAAAAATTTGCGAGTTTATCAAAGGCAATGACAGTGTTGATTTTATTTTGTTACAGGAAGTTGATATTGATTCAAAACGCTCGTACGGCATCAACGAATTTTCCGAAATCAAAGCAACTGTTCCTTCGTTTGATTCGTATTTCGACATAAATTATAAAACGTTCTTCGTTCCTGTGCCTATTAAAAATCCGACAGGGAAAATATTGTCGAGTCTGGTTTTCTGTACAAAACACAAAGTTTGCGAACTTAAACATTTTTCATATCCCAATACTGTGAAACTGCCTGTGCGTACATTTTTGTATGACAGATGCTTTACTGCGGCTCGATATAATTTGAAAAACGGCAAGCAACTTCTTATTGTAAATACACACAATTCGGCATTTGATGATGGAAATCAGCGTATTGAAGAAATACATTTTTTGAAACAGTTCATAAATGCCGAATATGAAGCGGGAAATTATGTAATAGTTGGCGGCGACTGGAATCAAACTCCGCCATCATGCAGCGATGATACAACCGCGGCAGGACATTTTATTCTTACAAAAATTCCTTATGATTTGTTTCCAAGCGGTTGGCAATGGTTTGTTGGCGATATTCCGACAAATCGCTATTTGGACAAGCCTTATACAGCAGGACGCAGTTCGCTTGCCACCATTGATTTTTTTCTTGCATCGCCTAACGTCAAATGTATGAACATTAAGGTTATAGACTTGCAGTTTGCAAATTCCGACCATAATCCTGTAAAAGCACAATTCGGATTGAAATTATAATTTTTGACATCTTTACAAAACTCTCAAATCACAAAATTAAAAACTTTTGATTTTTTCATTGGGTTGATTTTGAAACAATTTTTTTGTTTAAAAAGCAGTAAAAAAATATCAATTTAAGCGTTTTGCATAAGGTTTTAAAACTTACATTATTGTTTTTCAAAAATCTCTTTTTCATATTTTTCCCAATTGTCTATCACTTCTATGGCTTTGGCAAATTCTCTGTCAATAGTTGCATTTATTATTTTGAAATATTCCTGCATTCCCCATAAATCGCGAGCGCATAAAGCTTTCAGTATAATTTTAAGTTCCTGTTTTGATATGTTTATTTCGTTATCGTCTCGCGGCAATTGTTCTTTTTCGGCAAATGTTACAAGTTGCTCTACAAAATAGTCATCAACAATAAAATTTTTTTCAAAATATTCAAATGAGGGATATTCCGCTTTCAGTTTTTCGCGATTATCGGAAACATAATTCAATACAAATCTGTTTGTTATTCCGCGATTATTGAGTTTTGCATAATATTTTGTGTAGAAAGATGTATCCTGAGGAATGAAAATGTCGGGCATTATTCCGCCGCCGCCGTACACGGTACGACCTTTGACTAATGTTTTGTATTTGAGTGAATCTGGGAAATTAATGATTTCGCTGTTGAAAACTTCGCCGTTTGTGTATCTGTCGTAAAAATCACGCATGTATTTATCGGAATTTCCTTTTTCATACGGGCGTTGTATTACGCGTCCCGTAGGTGTATGATAACGTGAAATTGTAAGTCGGATATACGACCCGTCGCCAAGCGGAAGCTGATGCTGTACCAAGCCTTTGCCATAAGTTCGGCGACCGATTAAAATGCCTCTGTCCCAATCCTGTATTGCGCCCGAAACAATTTCGCTTGCAGAAGCCGAGCCTTCGTTTATAAGCAGTACAAGTTTGCCGTGCTTGAAAATTCCGTCGTCGGTTGATAAGTCTGCATGTGTCGGGAAATGCGCGCCCGAAGTGTAAAGTATCATTTTATCTTTTTCAAGGAACTGGTCGGCAAGTTTCACGGCAGTTCCCATAATTCCTCCTCCGTTTCCGCGAAGGTCTAAAATCAGCGCTTCGGGATTTGTTTTGAATTTTGCAAAAGCGCTGATAATTTCGTTCATCGAGGTTATGGCAAAACGTCCCAGTTTTATATAAGCCAGTCCGGGGCGAACTTCATAAGCTGCATCTATGCTGTTGATTGGTATTTTATCGCGAATTATTTCAAAAGTCATAATTTCTTTCATATTTCTGCGCACAATGTCAATCATTACTTTTGTTCCTTTTTTGCCGCGCAGAAGTTTGAATATTCTGTCGTTTTTAATATTTACTCCTGCGATATTTTGCCCATCAACGGCAACGATTTTGTCGCCTGCCACAATTCCTGCCTTTTCGGATGGACCGCCCGAAACAGGCATTATAATAACAAGAGTATCTTCCATTATGGTAAATTCAACTCCTATACCTTCAAAACTTCCGGTAAGAGGCTCGTTGAGCGCCTGAAATTCTTCTTTGGACATGTAAGTTGAATGAGGGTCGAGGTTTTTGAGGATTGCAATAACAGCCTTTTCCGAAAGATTGTAAATATCTGCCGTATCTACATAGTAATTATTGATAGCGTTTATTACGTTTCCGATTTTCTTAATTGATTCGATTGCATTTTGCTGCTGTGCATTAGCGACTGTTACTGTCAAAAAAATTATAAAAATTAATATTTTTTTCATTGTGTGTTATTTTATTAATTATATTTTGATTTTACTCAACCATATAGAGAAAAAACAATCATAAACTCGATAATTTCCGTTATTTTCGAATATCAATTCTTTGTCAAGCAAACTGTTTAATGCTGTTTTTATGGAACTTGCAGCACCAAGTTTATATTTATCAATAAATATGTTTGATGTTGGCTTGGCAAGCATATTTTCTGATGCAATTGCTTTCAAAAGGCTAAACTGTTTTGCAGTAATCAGTTTACAATAAGTTTGATATGTTGCTTCATTTTCTATAATTACCTCGTCCAAAACCTTTTC
Source organism: Prevotellaceae bacterium (assembly GCA_031276235.1). Taxonomy (GTDB): domain Bacteria; phylum Bacteroidota; class Bacteroidia; order Bacteroidales; family UBA932; genus JAIRKV01. The sequence goes on from JAISNL010000127.1 coordinate 6,824, forward strand.
AGCTGTCATTATGTCGTATTCTTTATGTGCAAGCGAAAACAGCCTGTTCAACATCATTTGAACATACCACGTATGTCCATTTATCTTATCGTAAATCCAGTCGAAAACGTCAGCAGTTATTATTTTATTTGCTTTTGAAAACAAATTTGCGGCAAATTGCCGATATTCTTTTTTATTTATTTCCGCTAATTGCAGCATTTGAGTACTTTGATAAAATGGTCTCGATGCCGATGTAAACAAACTTTCCATTATGTGTTTTTGGCTGCCTGAAAATATGAAGTGAACATTATCAAGTTGTTGTACATACGAACGCAATAATGCCTCAACGCCTTTTTCTCCGTAATTTGTTATTTGCTGAAATTCGTCAATTGCAACAAAACATGTTTTTCCCGATTTGGATAGATAATCAAATATTTCCATCAATGATTCTTCGGTTTGCGATGATGCAAAATCAACGGTCAGTTTGGGAATTCCTGATATATTGTCGGCGGTAAGCGCTGGACGAATTGATTTAAAAAACGAAAAAATTTTTGATATTACCTTTTGCGATTTAGTATCAACCGAACCCATGACGGCGTTTGCAAATACTTTCACAAAATCGGTTAACGAATTTGTATGATAAATATCAATATAAATACATGTAATGGATTTTGAACCGTTCAACGCATTAAAAACATGCTGAATCAAGCCTGTTTTCCCCATACGGCGCGGACTTACAAGCGTAACATTACGTCCGTTGTGCAGGGCATTTATCAGTTTTTCCATTTCTGTTTTTCTGTCGCAAAAATATTCTGAACTGCCATAACCAGTAAGAAGAAAAGGATTTATATCTACTTGTTTCATATTCTCCGATATATTTTATTACGTAATTTACGTAACGCAAAGTACGTAATTTTTTTTGAGATTTTCATAATTTTCTATGGATTTTTTTATGTTGAAAGCAGGATTATAGAAAATACAGTCGTTTTCATCAAAAAAAATTTATTCCACATGGCAAAAAAATCATTGGAATTTAGCGATTGTTTTCGTAATTCGTTACAATGTAATCATTCGCTCCTTAGCGATTCTACATATCATTGATATATAATGAAATAATGGTAAAACATTTGGAATATTACACAGTGCATATTTACTTAAACCTGTTTGCAAGTATTTTTCTGTTTTTCAATCTTTCAACCTTGTAAACTGTTTCATAGATTCATATATAAATCAATCAAACCTGCTGGCAGATTGAAGTTTACTATTTTCAATTTGGTATCTATGTATTCTATGAAATCGTTGTGAACGGGAACAATTATTTCTTTGCCGTTATGTATTATTTGAAAACACGGATTGTTAGGAAAATCAATAAATGCCATTATTGTTCCGATTTTTCCCAAATGTATATCTGCTGCGTCAAATCCTGCGAGCAGGTTTAAATTAAAATCTGTATCGGCTGTTTGTTTTTTATAAGGTAACAATATTTGCATTCCTATAAATAGTTTTGCAAGTTTTTCGGTTTCAATGTTTTCAAGTATCACAACTGCGCGACTGCTCGAACGCTCATCAAAAAATTTCAAATAAAAAGGAACCGGTAATCCATCTATTATAATGAATACCGGTTCGTTTAAATTAAACTCCGAAAACGATTGATTGCCAAGTTTTACAATCAATTCTCCATTGCTGCCGAATGTATTAATTATATTTCCAAAAAGCAGATATTTTTCTGCTGTTTTCATCAATAATCGGTGTTATACATTAGCATCTTCCTGTATAGCAGGCAATTCTTCGGATGCATTTTCCGTTGCAAAATCGGCTTCTTCAGCGGCTTTTGCTTCTGCTTCTTTTTGAGCCTCTTCCAAACGTTTTTTTGCAACAGCCGCAGCTTTTGCTTCGTTAGCTTTAGTTTCTCTTTCGATAACAGATTTTTTGCCTTCTTTTTTCTCTTGCTGCAACTTGTCTTTCTTTTCCTGAATTTTGGCATTTTGCGCTTCAAACCACTCGTTTAAACGCTGTTCTGCAATTTCTTCGGTGAAAGCTCCTTTTTTTACACCTCCCAACAAATGTTTTTTCAATAATACTCCTTTGTACGATAAAATAGCACGACAAGTATCTGTCGGCTGTGCGCCGTAGTTCAACCATTTCAGCGCTTTGTCGCAATCAAGATTTATTGTTGCGGGATTTGTATTGGGATTGTATGTCCCAATTTTTTCAATAAAACGTCCATCTCGTGGACTGCGACTGTCGGCAACCACAATGTGGTAGAATGCGTAGTCTTTTTTTCCGTGTCTAGATAGTCTGATTTTTACAGCCATTTATTTGTTATTATTTTAGTTAGACATATTCCTTAAACTCGTAAGGAAGTGCAAAGGTATGATTTTTTTGTAATTTGCAATATATAATTATGAATATTTTAAAAATATTTTTCTCAAATTTATTTGTACTAACTGAAAAAATGTTTACCTTTGCAGCCTCTTAACAGATAATATATTTATATTCATTTGAAAATTACAACAAAATAAAAATATAAAGCAATGAAAAGAACATTTCAGCCATCTCGCAGAAAAAGAGTGAATAAACACGGTTTCAGAAAAAGAATGTCAACGCCTAACGGACGTCGTATACTTGCAGCACGCAGAGCGCGCGGCAGAAAAAAATTGACAGTTTCGGACGAACCACGATTTTGATTTCATCTTTTTAACTGATACATACATAGGGTAATGGTTAGACCGTTATCCTTTTTTGATTTACTGCACTTTATCCATTTATCTTAAAAAAATAAAAATGCAATATCTGAAATTATTCAAATTTGATATTCATTAGCGCAGTTGCCTTTTTTTGTTGCTTAAAAAATGCGAAAAAGCAAACCGAAAGAAAATTATTGTTACCTTTGTCGGCTACATAATTATTACAAAATATAAACAAACAATGAAAATACTTTTTACAATCTTATTTTTCATGGTTTTGTTTGGTTATATATTTCGCTTGCTGTTGCCGTATATTATGCGATGGCTGATGAAACGGATGGGAAGAAAAATAACCGAACAATTTCACAATACAACAGCAAAACAAACAAAGCGTGAAGGGCAAGTCATTATAAAACAAACCGATAAAAAAGAGAAAAAAGTTGACAAAGGAATCGGCGATTATATAGACTTTGAAGAAGAAAATTAAACAGCATTGAAATTTAGAATCATCTCAAATTTATGGGTAAAACTCTAATACGATTACTTAAATACGCAAAACCATACAGCAAATTTGTTCCTAAATATATTCTGGTAACATTTCCGGGATTTGTTTTCAGCGCACTGAATTTTATTTTGATAATTCCGCTTTTGACTGTCATTTTTAATCCCGAAGCATACGAAGTCCCTGTGCAAGTTCATTCATTTGAACTTAGCAAAGATTATTTTATTGATACTTTCGGGTCTATAATGTACAATCTTGTGCAAACTTATGGAAGAATAAATACTTTGTTTCTTGTATGCCTGTTTGTGGTTTTGTCATCATTTTTGACTAATCTGTTCAGATACTGGCTGCAGCGAATTCTTGCATCGATGCGCACGTATGTGATGAGGGGAATGAGAAAAGAACTTTTTGAAAAAATCACAAAACTTGATGTTGGATATTTTAACGACCAGCGCAAAGGCGACCTTTTGTCGTGCATGTCGAATGATATTACCGAAGTACAGAATACAATTGTAACATCGTTTCAGGTAATTTTTAAAGATCCTGTATATATTGCAGGATATTTGACAGTCTTGTTTTTAATGTCGTATCAGCTCACGCTTATCACTGTGATAGCTCTGCCTTTGTCGGGTTTGCTGATTAGCCGTATAGCCAAACGGCTGAAACGCAGCGCTGCCGAAGCTCAGAAATTGCAAGGCGATATTTTAAGCACAATGGAAGAATCCGTTTCGGGAATACGAATTATAAAAGCTTTCAATGCTCAAAAACATCAGAATCAACGTTTTGACAAACTGAATGAACAGCATCGGCAAATAACAAAAAAAATGTTTTACCGTCAGGAAATGGCGTCGCCAATGTCCGAATTTTTGGGCGTAACGGTTGCCGCTATTGTATTAATGGCAGGAGGAATTCTTATTCTTAACGGAAAATTTAATTTCGGAATCGAAGCCCTCATTGCATATTTCGGATTGTATTACAGCGTTCTCAATCCAATCAAAGAAGTTTCGAAAGCATATAGTAACATTCAGCGCGGAACTGCCTCTGCCGAAAGAATTTTCAAAATCATCGACGCTCCTATTGCAGTAAAAAAATCGAAAAATCCACAGCCAATTAAAGAATTTAAAAGCAAAATACAGTTTAATAACGTATCATTCAAATACGAATCAGAACCTGTACTGAAAAATATTAATTTTACTGTTCCCAAAGGAAAAATGTACGCTCTTGTAGGTCATTCAGGAGCAGGAAAATCAACTATTGCCGACCTTATTCCGCGTTTTTATGATGTTACTTCGGGCGAAATCCTTATTGATGGAATAAATATAAAAAATCTTGAGCCGAAAGATTTAATATCGCTAATGGGAATAGTTACACAAGAAGCAATTTTATTTAATGATACGGTTATAAATAATATTGCATACGGACTCGAAAATATTTGCGAACAGGATGTTGTGGAAGCTGCAAAAATTGCCAACGCACACGAATTTATTGTAAATCTCGAACATGGATATTATACAAACATAGGCGACCGAGGCGGAAAACTTTCAGGCGGACAACGCCAGCGATTAGCCATAGCGCGAGCCGTGCTTAAAAATCCCCCAATACTTATTTTAGACGAAGCAACTTCGGCGCTCGACACCGAATCGGAACGCCTCGTACAGGACGCTTTAACAAATCTAATGAAAAACAGAACTTCGATTGTAATTGCCCATCGGTTATCTACAATTCGCAATGCAGACAGGATTCTCGTTATTGATAGCGGACAAATCGCAGAGCAGGGAACTCACGATGAACTGACAGCCAAAAATGGCATTTATCAGCATCTTTGCAATTTGCAACTGCTGAATAAATAGTCGCCATCCTTGAGAACCATGATATTTTTGAAAGTAATAGAACATGGAAAACCTGAATAGACTACGAAGTGCGAGATTTCAAAACAACAAAATGTTTCAGAATCAACTTAATTTATAAAATCAAAAGCCCTTTATTTTGACTTGTTATTTGAACATTTTTCCCAAAAATCTCACGCCAACAAATAAAACATCCCGCACAAATTGCATTTGTGCGGGATGTGTAATATTCCCTTATTTACTCATTTACTATTCGCAATTACTTTCAAAGTTGTAGTTTACTTCGTATGCGCCTAATTCTATTTGGGATTCCTGTATGCGGGGATTGCTTCGCTACGCGCCTTGCAATGCCGCGCTGCTGTTGGTGTTCGTCATTGCGAACCCGAAGGATGAAGCAATCCAGAAAAAACCAAAGCGCAATTCCCAAAATTACTTCCCTCGCACCCTCATATTACCGATATAATGAAAAATAATCCCTTTTTTTAACAGTTCTCGCTAAAATTTCATGTCCAATAATGTGTAT
>JAISNL010000015.1 GCA_031276235.1 Prevotellaceae bacterium
AATTATGACAGAGATAATCTTATTTGCTATGATGAATATAATGAAGAGATAGCATTTGTTCTCATATCCAAACAGGATGGGAGTGTTACCAAAGAAATTAAAATTCCATTTGAAGCGAAGAAGTCATTAGTACACAGCAGAAAAGATGAAGCAACTAACACAACATATTCTATGAGTCCCGGTCCTCGTCGTTCAATAATTCCTTTCAATGGTGATTGGCTGCTGTTGGAAATTTCATCCGATACCGTATATACATTCTTGCCGGATTACAGTTTGCGTCCGTTTCTTGTACGAACTCCGTCTGTCCAATCCATGAACCCGGAAATAATGCTTTTGTTGAGATTGTGTTCCGACCGTTATATTTTCATGGAAACCATAAAAAATGTATATGACTTTGATACAAACGAAGGATTTTCGTTAGATTTTTGTATGTATGACAGGCAGGAAAAAGCATTTTTTGAATATAATGTTTATAATGGCGATTATTCATCAAAAAAAGAAATATATATGATCGCTTTAAGACCTGTAGGTCACGAAATCGAATCATGGCAACCTATAGAAGCTCACAGACTTGTTGAATCTTACGAGAAAGGGGAATTGAAAGGACAATTGAAAGATATCGCAGCAAAATTAGACGAAGAAGATAATCCGGTGATTATGCTGGTAAAACACAAGAAACAAACAGATTAATTAAACGCACTGCGATATCCTGTTCCTGCCGAGAGGGTCTCAAACAGTCTTTCGACCGTATTGCATAATACGGTCTTTTGTTGATGCGCCGTGCATAATCTAACCCGTATATATTGTCCCATATTGCAGAACGATTTATTGTAATATTGTTTTATGCCGAAAATTTTAGCCAAATTGCGAGTATATTTTTGGTTAAACTTATTAACCCACATTGCAGCCCATCCTGTCAGAAGAGTTAAAAAACGTCAAGAAAACATGTTACAAGACATATAATCGGCTATTTTCAAGTGTTCAAAAATTAGCGGCACATCTGTATAAGTGTGAAAATCAATAATGGGCATCAATTCCAAAAGCGTAAAAAATGCTTTGTAGTACACAGGGGGGTGCTTGCCGTCAGGCAAAAAGGTTGTTACTTTGCGGCATGTATTTTAAGGTATCAATGCGACATAATCCGTCGAAAGGACATATAGACGGGTACTACCGACTGGTAGAAAGTTATCGGAATGAGGCAGATAGGATATGTCATCGGACGCTGCTCAATGTCGGTTTTCTGGATATGGAATCGGTCAAAGCCGAACAGTTAAACCAAATACAGAAAATATTGACTCGTCGCGTATCCTGTTCATCAGGGAGTCTGTTCGAGGACAGGATAGAAGACCCGATCGTTCTCGAATATGTTGAAACCTTGTATGGACGGTTGTTATCGGAGAAAAAGATAGATGTAGAAACACCGACGGACCACAATAAAAAGAAAGACTGGCAAACGATAGATATGAACAGTTTACGGAATCGCGACATTCGGGAAATCGGGAGTGAATGGCTTTGTTATCAGGCAATAGAACAGTTAAAACTGTTTGATTATCTGCTAAGTCTTGGATGGGACGAACAGGATGTTCGTTTGGCAATCACCCATATAATCAGTCGTGCAGTTTATCCGTCATCGGAACTTCGCACAAGCCGTTGGATACAGGAGAACTCAGCAGTATGTGAATTAACAGGTTATCCTATAGAAAAAATAACGAAAGACCAACTTTACAGGATATCGCTGAAACTGTACGAAGTAAAGACAAAATTGGAAGATTATCTGTCATTCAGGACAAACGAACTGTTTGATATAGAAGATAAAATCATCCTGTATGATTTAACGAACACCTACTTTGAGGGACGTATGGTAAACAGTCGCATAGCGAAATTCGGACGCTCGAAAGAAAAGCGCAGCGATGCCAAACTCATTGTATTAGCACTGGTAGTCAATCCGGAAGGTTTTATCAAATATTCATCAATACTGGAAGGCAATGTCAGTGATTGCTCCACGCTTTCTGGGATGATAGACAATCTCAGACTGCAGACTTCGTCAAGCGCCCAAAAAGCCATTGTCGTAATGGATGCGGGTATAGCCACCGAGTCCAATCTTCAAATGTTAAAAGAGAAAGGCTATGATTATATATGTGTTACCCGTTCAAAGATGAAGAATTACATTATTCAGGATGAGTGTAACGAGGTCACTGTCTCCGATAACGAAAAACATAAAATATCACTCCGAAAAGTGAGATCCGACCGGAATGAAGATTATTATCTCAAAATATCAAGCGATAAGAAAAAGAAGAAAGAGTGTTCAATGAACAATCGCTTCCTTGAACGTTTTGAAGCCGGATTGAAAAATATTGCCGCGTCGTTATCCAAAAAAGGCGGTGTAAAACAGGAAGATAAGGTTTATGAACGTATTGGACGGTTAAAACAAAAATATCCTTCGATACAACGACATTTTGACATCCATTGTGAAGTGAAAGTTCTGACAGACAAGACTGAAACAACGGAACCTCCCAAAAAAAGAAAGACTGCTAAACATAAACAAAAGGAAAAACGAATTGTCACTTCAATGCACTGGATGGTCAAAGAAGACATGGAAATCAACTCTCGATCAGGAATTTATTTCCTTAGAACATCGCTGAATGAAAGTGAACAAATGCTTTGGCAGGCATACAATGCCATCCGTGAAATTGAGTACACTATTAGAGTGTGTAAAACTGATTTGAACCTGCGTCCTGTTTTCCACAAAAAGGATGAAACTTCTATGGCACATCTGAATTTGGGACTTCTTGCTTATTGGATTGTCAATACTGTCCGGTTCCAACTCAAAAGAAATGATAATGTTCGGAATATTGAAAATAAGAAAATTATTGATCCTCTTTCTTTTCAATGGAATGAAATTGTCAGGATTATGAACACGCAAAAAGCCGTCTCTACTTTGGCGCAGAACAGGACGGATGAGATTATTGTTATTCGACGATGTTCTTTCCCTGACGATAATGCTAAAATGATTTATGATAAACTTGACTACAAGTATGTCCCTTTTAAAAATAAAAAATCCGTAGTACACAAAACTGTTTTTCAAAAAAATCATCCTGCTGAATTTGTGGATATTAATTCATCTTGAGCTGCAATGTGGGTTAAGAAAAAATGTTGTATCTTTGCGCCCACGTTTTATGGTGACAAAGGGTGGACATATGCAGACAAAACAGACGTGCAGTTTAAGCCCCAAATCGTACCCCCATAAGATTGAAATTTTTTCAATATGCTGTTTGACAATTAGTTTAACCAACATTTAAGGTGTGTGTTTAAAATAATCTGCGAAATATGCAAATAGATTTTATAAATAAAAGACAGAAGAATATCATCAAAATCAATCACCGTCGCGTTCCCCGCGTACGGCGCCTTGATTCGACTGCTATCTACTTTCATTACCATCATTCTGCTTTTTGTTTATCAATTAATATTATTTAAAACTAAAATTCAAAGTACAAATGTAAAAGGTTTTTTTGAATCTGACTTACTTTTTTTTCACTTTCTTTGAAAAAAATGTTTAATTCATTGATACTGTGCATGATTTTTTTTGTCGCGGGTGTGCTATTTTTATGAATTGCGGATGTTTTTTATACTTTTTAACCGGAAAATAGACGAAAAATGCAGAAAATTCGACCAACATAACAAAGAATGAAAACTGTTGGTACAAGTGATTGTCTAACCGCTGTTCTACGCAAACATTATTTTTTGTAAGGTAACGGCGTGGTCGTGTTTTTTATTTTTCGCATTTGGAAATTCTGAATTTTCATGTACTTTTGCGGCGGTAAATTTTATTGTCATTATGAGATATAATTTTGATGAAATAGTTGATAGAAAAAACACAAATTGCGAAAAATGGGATAATTGTACGGAACGATTCGGACGGAATGATTTGTTGCCGCTGTGGGTTGCCGACATGGATTTCAAGACGCCCGATTTCATTATCGAAGCGTTGCGCCGACGGTTGGAACACGAGATTTTAGGGTATCAGGTTCGTCCCGCATCTTTTTACAGTGCGACGGCAAACTGGTTGAGTCGGCGAGGCTGGCAAATCGATACGCAGAAAATCTGTTTCAGTCCGGGAGTTGTTCCGGCGATAAATTT
>JAISNL010000107.1 GCA_031276235.1 Prevotellaceae bacterium
ATGTTTCATCCTTCGGGAAAGTTTCTGCAAACAGTTGAGAGTTATTTTTTCACTATTTACTATTCTGGATTGGTTGGCTACGCCGAACCCTTCGGGTTTCGTAGCTGCGCTCCTCGCAAAGACGCGCTGCCCTGCACGGCGAATTAGGAACGAAAGCCAATGATGCTGTTGCAATTTACTGTTATCCGTTTTTGTTTGCAAAACTTGCAACGGCAAAACATCCAATCTCAAACAGCAAAATTCCCACTGCGGCAATGAGCAATACATTATTTTCGGAACTTTGCGGCAGCACAATACAACAAACAGTTCTCGCCATGCCTGTAATTGAGAAAAGAACTGACAACCCGATTTTAAGCCCATCATCTATTTTGCCTGTTGCCAAAAAATAAATAAGACCTGTACTCAAAATAATGCTTGCATCTGCCGACAGATAATTAAACGGCTCATAGCCGCTTATGATTAACCCGATTAAGGTGTTAAACGCCAACAAAACTATACCGATAAAGATTATCAAATTTTTCATATTTTTTGTTTTTTAAGAATTACTGTTATGTGCGCCGCACCACTTGCAAAAAGCGGCGGCAGCAATTGTGGCTTTGCCGCAATTTTTGCAAAATTTTGCACCTGACGGCGTTTCAGAAGTTGCGGTATTTTGCTGTTGCTCGATAGACAAACCGCACCATTTGCAGAAAACCGCATTTTCGGCTATTGCTTTGCCGCAATGCGGACAGTTTTTTTCTGTCGCCCTAAGCTTATTTTCATTTTGCGAAACTTCCTGCGGTTTTGGCTGCTCTGTTACAACAGGCGGCGGCGCAGGTTTTGGAATTTCCTTTACTGCAAACTGACACCCGCAGTATGGACACTGTGCAATACTGTTTGCTATCTCTTTTTCACAATTCGGACAAATCATAACAGTTTTTGATTTTCAGCAAATGAATATTTATATATAAGCACAGTAGCCGCAGCGGCAAAAAGTATAATAAAAAACACAGTTATGTAACCACCCCACCAGATAGTATAAGCGCCTGCGAATACATATGTACTTAACAGGGCGGCAGTTATTGCAAACGAAAGTTTTATTTGTTTTACAAAAAATAAAACCCATACAGCAGCCAAAACTACTAACGACAAAAAATCCAGTATTAGTTTTAGCCTATAATTAAAACCAGACACAAAGAACCCAATATACAGCAAGGCTATGCAGCCCCATATTACTTTCATTAAGTCTTTATTTGTCTGCACAGGATTTTTACCATGCAAAGCGGCGCCGCAGTTTTCACAAAAGCGGGCGGCGCTGTCGTTTTCAAAATTACATTTTTTACAAATCATATTTTTTTATTGTATTTTATTTGATTTTACTTCCACAATTTTCACAAAAATTTGCCGTTGTATCTATTGAATTGTTGCAATAAGGGCAAGTATTGTACATTTTTGATTTTTTTCGTTTTTTATTACGCAAATAATAATAAAAACAAGCTATTGCAAGTAATAATAACAATAGCGACAATAGACCAACATTACTGCCTTGTATTGGTACTTCTACTTGTATTGGTACTTCTACTTGTAATATTGTTTGTATGTTCATAATCATTTATATTTTAGATAATAATTCTTTTTTCTTTTCGGCAAATTCATCTTCGGTAAGGATACCTGCAGTTTTCAATTCACCGAGTTCTTTCAGCATTTTCAGTATGGCATCTTTATCTGCCTGCGCTGCCTGTGGTTGTTGTTGGCTTTGTTGCTCAGCCGGCATAACATTGCTCATTATACCTGCCATTGCATTTCCCAGCGGGTTAACCATTCCCAAACCAACCATTGTGCCTAAAATTCCTCCGCTACCGCCGTCGCTGCCGCCTATGTTTTCGGCTGCTTTTTCAGTGGTGTCGAATGTGCGTTCTACCTTGAAAACATCAATGTTTTCGGCGCGCCGTTTCAGGCGCAGTCGTTCTTGTATATCTTCCGACATCAGACGTTGATAGTCTGCTACCACCTTTTGCACGCGCGGGTCGTCGTCAACAATCGACACTCCTTCGATATTGAAAAGTTCCAGTTTTAATCCGTATTTTTCGAGCGTTTCGGCAATTGTCGCTTTTACCGAATCAGCCACTTCCGCTACGGTGGCTTCCAGTTCCAGCGGGCTTATTTTCTGTTCGCGGGCAATGCGCGTTATGGCGGCTTTCACATTTTCGGTAATCACGCCTCTGAAATATTCTTTCAACTGGTTTGCTTCCAAGTCGGGCATCGTACCAATAATCCGGCTTAAAAATTGCCGCGCTTCGCCCACTCTTACGGCAAAACTCCCCCCTGCTTTTATCGGGATAGGCACGCGAAAATTCGGTTCAAGCATATTGAAAGGAGGCAACGTGAATTGCGTATCCATCACCACCGACTTGTTGATATAATACACTTCTGCCTTGAACGGCGTTTCACGACCAAAAGGTAGCGCTATCAACTTGTCGAGAATAGGAAGATTTTTGCTTGAAAGCGTGTAGCGTCCGGCGGAAAATATATCGGCTATCTGTCCATTTTTTACAAATACCGCTATTTGTGACTGGTTTACCACCAGTTGCGTGCCGAAGCGCAACTGTTCCTGTCGCAGGTCATAATCCCGCTGACTGCCCAGCAGTTCAAAGCGTTTTTTGCCGCGTTCCTGTGGTCGCCATTTCCAAACCAGCACGTTGTTTGGTCCGTCATACTTTAATACATCTATTATTGCCATGCTAATTTGTTTATTTTCTTATTTGTCATCCGCACTTTGATTTTGTTTGTCTGTCCTTACGGGATTTTTTATTGACAATTTTTGCATTTACCATTATATTCTCGAATCTTAAAATCATTAAACAGAGCCATTTGAAAACCTGCCTTGATGTTGTTTAAAACCTAACTTGATGTTACCTGAAACCAAGTTTAATGTTGCTTAACATCTAACTTGGTTTTCGGACGAGTGCAGGTTTATTCAACTTTTTTAAATCCTGCCGCATTCATTGCCGATATAATTCGCTCTCCCGGTCGATAGTTTATACCTGCCTTTTTAATGCTGCTCGCTGTTATCTGTTTTGCGTCATCTTTGCCTTCGCTGCTAAGCGTGGGATAAAACGAGCCTAACTTGTCTAACCTTATTATCCTGCTTTCGGCAAGTTTATTCTGTATTACGTTTTCCATCGCAATAATCACTCCTCGAATATCAGGTTCGCTCAAAGCGCTGAATTTTTCGATTTCCTTAACCAATTCGTCGATAGTTACTTCACCATCGATTACTATTGAGGCATAATATTTTCTGCTGCCTCCGCCCGCGATTCCGGGCTGTACTTTTTGAATTGTTTTGTACTTAATTGACATAATTTGTTATATTTTTAGTGTTAAAAATGATATAAAACAGATATAAAGATGCGAAGCCGGCTTTAGCCACCAACTTCGCATATATTAACGATTTAAAGAGATAAACGTTGAATCTACTCTTGCAGTCAGGGTTTGAGATATGTGTTATATTAAGAAAATATTTTGTATGTTTCGCGCGCGAATTATTTAAAATAATTGTGTGTGTGTGTGTGTGTGTGTGTGTGTGTGTGTGTGTGTGTGTGTGTTAGCAAAATATCTCTAACCGCCAAATAATTAGCGGTATTTTTATCAACAATTTTAATGTTTTCACACCTTTGTATCATTTGTTTTATTTAAATTTTTTGTAAGAACTGTTACAAAGGTAAAAAATATTTTTTTGATACGGCAAATTTTTTTAATAAAAATTAATAATCAGGGGAGGGGGAGGGTGTTGAAAGTTGAAAATGTATGGGCGAAAAATTTTTCGCCCATATCGCGTCATTGCGAACCCGAAAGGTGAAGCATCCGAAAAAAACAAAAAAAACTATTCCCCCCTCAAAAAAAAAATTTAAGAAACGGTGTCTGTTGTTTGGTTTTTCATAGTTTTTCGTCCGTATTGCCAAAAATATACAAAACTCAAAACTGCGGGTTGGGCAAACAGGGCATATGTCGCCTGAAAATAAAAATAAAACAGCATCCCTTTTGAGACAGCCCCCAAACAATGATTATATTTTCAATAAATTTAATGAATAATATCAATAACAA
>JAISNL010000032.1 GCA_031276235.1 Prevotellaceae bacterium
ACAAACCTGTCGCAGCGTAACCTTGTACAAAACCCAAGTATTTTGAGTGGAGATAATTTGTATCATACTGTCATCAGCGCAGGCAGCATGATAAGCGGCGCAGATACCGCAAGATTAGATGGCTTTGTTATCAGAAACGGCAAGGCAAACGGCAGCGGCGCAATCACTGTAAACAGTCAGTCTATAAGCGCAAACAGCGGCGGCGGAATATATTTTGCAAACTCTGCGCCAAATATAGTTAATGTAGAAATAAAAGGCAGCGAAGCATCAGCATCTGGCGGTGGGATATATGCAAATAATTCATCGCCAAAACTTATAAATGTGGTTGTGAGCGGGAATCTATCAGCGAGCGGCGGTGGTATCTATCTCAACGGCGGTTCGCCCGCGCTTACAAATATCACGGTAAGCGGCAACAGAGCAACAACAAGCGGCGGAGGAATATATACAAATAATTCATCTCCTCAAATTGGTAATTCCATAGTTTGGGGCAATGCCGCAGGCAGCAGCAACAATATTTACAGCACAGGCGGTTCACCAGCATATCAATATTCGCTAATTCAGGATTTGAACCCATCAGGCGCAGGCAACATAAACGGTACAAATCCGTCAAATGCTCCTGCCTTTATGCATCCTGTTTCAGCATCAGCCGCGCCAAGCATAGATGGTTATTATCGCCCTCAACTTGGCAGTCCAGCGCTCAACGCCGGCAACAACGCCCTCAACCGCGAACCGACAGACATTGAAAGCGCCCCCCGCATCCAAGAATCACAAATAGAATTAGGCGCATACGAAGTAAACTACAACTTTGAATGTAATTGCGAGTGAGTAAGTAAATGAGTAAACCCATCCCGCAGGCGAAGCCTGCGGGATGGGTTTTTGTTATAAATATTCGTCGCTACTAACCGCTAAAGTTGCTTATGAATAATAAATTGCAAAAGAAGATTAGCAAAAAGATAATATTGTTACAGTAAATTGTATTCGTAATGACCGATTATATGTTTTTCATATTATCAAACTGGATTTAGTTGGAAAAAGTATGTAATGATAAATATTTGACAATCAGAAAATAAAAATTCTATTTTATAAAAAGCGAGAATAGAGTCCTGTTCAGACTCTATTCTCTTTAAGAATTACTAATCATGAAAAAAACTTTATTCCGCAACTACTTCAAATTTTATTGAAGATTTTATATCACGATAAATTTTTATTTCTGCATCAAAAATTCCGAGTTCTTTTACATTACTTTCTCCTCCAAGCATTACAATATTTTTGCGATCTATTTCAAAACCTTTGGCTGCAAGAGCTTCTGCAATTTGAATATTTGTAATAGATCCGAAAATTTTACCTGTAGAGCTTGCTTTTGCGCCTACTGTAATTGTCAAACCTTCGAGTTTAGCAGCCAATGCTGTTGCATCTTCGCGAAGTTTTGTTTCTTTATGCGAGCGTTGGCGTATATTTTCGGCGTGCATCTTTTTTGCCGAAGACGTTGCCATTATTGCAAATCCTTGTGGAATAAGATAATTTGTAGCATATCCGTTTTTAACGGTTACAATATCATCTTTATGACCTAAATTTGAGACATCCTGTTTTAATATAATTTCCATTTCAATTTCTCCTGCAAATTATTTCAACATATCGGTTACAAATGGAAGCAAAGCGAGATGACGCGCACGTTTTACGGCTTGTCCCACTTTGCGTTGAAATTTCAACGATGTTCCTGTCAGTCGGCGAGGAAGAATTTTCCCCTGCTCGTTCAAAAATTTTTTCAAAAATTCTGCATCTTTATAATCAACATATTTGATGCCTGCTTTTTTGAAACGGCAATATTTTTTGCGTTTTACATCCGTTTTTGTAGGATTTAAATATCTTATTTCGTCTGTCATGTTCTTTTCTCCTACTTTAATTTTCGTTGTTATTTCTTCGTTTTTCAGCATATTCAACAGCGTGTTTATCCATTCTGAAAGTTAAAAAACGAATAATACGCTCGTCGCGTCTATACTGAATTTCGAGTTTGTTAATAAGTTCACCTTCCGCCATAAATTCGATAAGATGATAAAAACCTGTGGTTTTTTTCTGGATTGGGTAAGCCAGCTTTCTCAAGCCCCAATCGTCTTCGTAAACTATTTCGCTACCGTTTTCGGTAAGAAAATTACGAAATTTTTTAACTGTTTCCTTTACCTGACTTTCTGATAAAACGGGAGTTACGATGAAAACAGTTTCATAATGATTCAACATAATTTTATTCTAAAATTTTATTATTAATGTAATTATTAAATTTTCGAGCGGCAAAGGTAATCAAAATTTATGAATTGCAAAATAATATTCAATTTTTTTTGTCGTTTTTTCGGTACAAAGATGCTCAACTCCGCATTATTTTTCAAAAAAAATATTATTATTTTATTAATATTTAACAAAATACGGTATTTATAATGAACAACTATCTAATATGAATTAAAAATTAATTTGTGCCAAAAAAGAAAATACTTGCTGACATACGATATTCAAATTCGTTTTATTTTTCCCATATTTTTATGCTGACTTAACAATATTTAGTGATGTTTATACATGAAAATCATAATAAATAGGGATTGCCATATAAAAAATATGCCTGTACCTTTGCACTCAAAAAATAAACAGATATGAGTAAAATTGGAATTTTTTATGGTTCAACAACCGGAAATACAAAAGACATAGCAGTAAAAATAGCCGAGAAATTAGGAATAAACTCGGCAGATGTACACGACGTTGCATCAGGATACGTTGATTTTGACAATTATGATGTATTGCTTTTCGGAACATCAACATGGGGATTTGGAGATTTGCAGGATGACTGGGAAGATTACAAAAAGAAATTGGCATCGGCAAATTTGGCAAGTAAAAAAGCGGCTTTATTTGGTTGTGGCGATTCTTCTGCATATTCTGATTCTTTTTGCGATGCTTTGGGGAAAATTTATAGCATAATAAATGAAAAAGGATGCACAGTAATCGGCATGGTTGATATAGACGGATATTCGTTTGATTCGTCCGAAGCGGTAATAGATAATAAATTTGCAGGCTTGCCGCTTGATGTAAACAACGAAGACAATCTTACAGAAAGCCGTTTGGATGCATGGATTAACCTGTTAAAGAAAGAAATGTAATATATAAATTTACGAAGCCACTCGGAAATTATTAATTAAACACGGGAAAATCAGACAATATTAATTTGCCTGATTTTTTTATTCCCGATACTGTAAATTGAACAAAAAAAATTTGCATCAAAAGTCAATAATCAATATATACAGTTCCGACTTTCAGACAGTTTTTAATCAACCATAAAAATATTTCATTATTTTTGCATTTTAATTTGAACATAATAAAAAATAAAGAAAATATGAAAATTTTATTTCGCTACATATCAATAATAACAATCATGCTGTGCGCAACATTAAGTTTTGCGCAACCAAATCCTGTTAGTTGGAAAACATCAATATCACAAATTGAAGATTCTGTTTATCAGATAGTTTTTGAAGCAGATATTGAAAATCACTGGCATTTGTACGATATTGGACCTTATGAAAATGGACCAAATGCAACAACATTTAAATTCGATTTACCTGCAAACGTAAATTTAATCGGCAATATCGAAATGCTGGACAAACCGTTTATAAAATATGATGACATGTTTGAGATGGAAATCGGACTGTTTGAAAAAAGAGCGAGATTTGGTCAGAAAATAAAACTTGCAGGCAAAAGCGCAACAATAAAAGCCAATGTAGAATGGATGGTTTGCGATGACAAACAATGCCTGCCGCCTGTTGACGAAGATTTTACTGTAAACATCGGAGCGAAAAGCAATACGGAAAATTCAAATATTGCAGCAGAACAGCAGAATCAACTTGCAGATGCAAGTCAAAACGACAGCGACAAGTCGCTATGGTCTTATATTATCGATGCAATTTTATGGGGGCTGATAGCAATTCTCACTCCCTGCGTTTTCCCGATGCTGCCGATGACTGTATCGTTTTTTATGAAAGGATCGAAAAACAAAGCCAAAGGCAAAGCAGATGCATCTGTTTACGGATTTTTCATAATATTGCTCTACACTTTGCCGATAGCCGCCATTATTTTGATAATACGAACAGTAGGCGGAGATGACACAACTGCAAATATTTTTAACTGGCTGTCAACTCACTGGTTGCCAAATACAATATTTTTCCTTGTGTTTATAATTTTTGCAGCATCCTTTTTCGGCGCATTCGATATAACGCTACCGAGTTGGATGGTCAATAAAAGCGACAAAAATGCTGATAAAGGCGGAATTATAGGAATATTTTTTATGGCATTGACTCTGGTTCTTGTTTCTTTTTCGTGTACAGGACCAATTGTCAGCACAATAATAATCAAAGCATTTGCAGGCGAATTTTGGACTCCGATAGTCGTCATGCTTGTGTTTTCTACAGTGTTTGCGTTTCCGTTCATACTTACGGCGCTGTTTCCTGCGGTATTAAACAAATTGCCGAAAAGCGGCGGATGGCTCAATTCCGTAAAAGTTATTCTCGGATTTATTGAAGTTGCATTGAGCTTGAAATTTCTCGGAACTGTCGATCAGGCTTATCATTTGCACATTCTTGACCGCGAAATTTATCTAGCTGTCTGGATTGTAGTATTTTCACTAATGGGATTTTATCTTTTGGGCAAAATCAAATTTGCTCACGACAGCGACATCAAACATATTGGAGTAGGGCGTCTTACATTGGTAATCATCACATTCAGTTTTGTCGTTTATTTGATTCCCGGAATGTGGGGCGCTCCGCTTAAAGCGCTTTCGGGCTATCTTACTCCTATTACAACTCAAGATTTTGTGATAGAATCGCAAGCATCTTCATTGCAGTTAAATGATGAGGGGAAAAACGTTAAATACAGCGATTTTTTACATCTTCCTCACGGGTTGAAAGGATTTTTCGATTACAAGGAAGCAAGCGCGTATGCTGAAAAAGCAGGAAAACCTTTGTTTATTGATATTACGGGACATGGCTGCGTAAATTGCCGCGAAATGGAAGCCAGAGTTTGGTCTGCGCCCGAAGTACTTGAAATATTGAATAATTACTATGTCGTTCTGGCACTTTATATTGACGACAGGAAAACATTACCCAAAGCCGACTGGATTACAACCGAAAACGGCAAAATATTGAAAACGCTTGGTAAAATAAATTTCAATTTCGTTTTCAACAAATATAATGCAATATCGCAGCCGCATTATGTTTTGGAAGGGCGCAACGGTAAAATTCTTGTACCTCCGCGCAATTATGATTTGGATATAAACGGTTTTGTTCAATTTTTGAAAAGCGGAATAGAAGCGTATAAGAATGATAAACAGTAAAATGCAAAAATTTTATTTAATCAAATCTGGCTGATGTGTGATTTCACGGATTATGATATTGTTATAGTAAAAAAAATAAAAAACAATGAAAACGGGAACAGTGATAAAACACGCAGGTATTCAATACACGGCGCTGCTGAACGAAAACGGCAAGCGTATAAGTTGCACTTTGCGCGGAAAATTGCGCCTTAATGAAGACAAAACCACCAATCCCGTTGCCGTAGGCGATATTGTTGATATTGATTTTGATGAAAATAATAATTCGGGAATAATCGTAAATGTTCATCCGCGCAAAAACTATATAATCCGCAAACCGTCAAACCTGTCGAAACAGTCTCATATAGTTGCAGCAAACATCGATACGGCTTTCCTTGTTGTTACAGTTACAATGCCCGAAACTAAACTCGAATTTGTTGACAGATTTTTGCTTACTACCGAAGCCTATCATATACATACAATAATAATTGTAAATAAAACAGATTTGTATAAAACAGACATTTTGAAGCAATCGCTTGCCGAGTTTAAAGATATTTACGGCAAAGCAGGTTACGAAATACTGGAAATATCGGCAACCGAAGAAATCAATATTAACATACTGAAAGAAAAATTGAAAGATAAAGTTTCCGTATTTCTGGGCAATTCTGGAACAGGCAAATCAACGTTGATAAATAGTATTGACGGTTCGTACAAGGCTAAAACAGGCAAAATGTCAGAGGCTCACAAATCTGGAATGCATACCACAACATTTTACGAAATGTTTAATCTCAATTTTGGCGGATACATCATTGACACTCCGGGCATAAAAGGCTTCGGACTGACAGATGAATTTGAAAAGACCGAACTGTACCATTTTTTCCCCGAAATTTTCAAGTTTTCAAAAAAATGCAAATACAATCCGTGTCTGCATACGCACGAGCCGCAATGCGAAGTGAAACTCGCCGTTGAACGCGGAGACATTGCAAATTCGCGATACAATAACTATTTGAAAATTATGAACAGCGACAATGCCAAATACAGATACTGACATTATTATATGCAAAATAAAATTTTACAGTTCTTTTGTTTCCGAATTAACATATTGAAAAAACGGCAGCGCCATAATTGTATAATACTGCAACCACGCACCGCATCATTGCGAAGGCTTTAGCCTGAAGCAATCCAGAAAATAACAAAAAGGGGAAACACGCCACAGAATGGCGGCAATCTTTTTATTATTATCTTTGCGGTCATACACAAAAATATTATGTTAACAGAGAAACGGAAGCCGGACTGGCTAAAAATAAAATTACAGCACAATAAACTTTCGGTACAGGTGAGCGATACGGTGCGCAAACATCAACTGCATACAATATGCACAAGCGGGAAATGCCCCAATCAGGGCGAATGCTGGAACTGCGGCACGGCTACATTTATGATATGCGGAGATGTATGCACGCGTTCATGCAAATTTTGCAACGTAAAATCAGGGAAACCATTAAACCTTGACCCAAACGAACCCGAAAATATTGCAGAGGCTGTGAAACTGTTAAAACTGAAACATGTTGTAATTACATCTGTTGACAGAGACGACCTTGCAGATTTGGGAGCTTCGCACTGGGCGGCGGTGATAAAAGCCGTGAAATCAAAAAATCCTGCGGTTACAATGGAAACGCTGATTCCAGATTTTCAGGGAAGAAAAAATCTGATAGATTTGATTATGAAAGCCAGCCCTGAAGTAATTTCACATAATCTTGAAACAGTAAGGCGACTGTCAAAATACATACGCAGCAAAGCAAGCTACGAAACATCGATGGAAGTTGTACGGCAAATTGCATCGTCGGATATCACGGCAAAGTCGGGAATTATGCTCGGACTTGGCGAAACGCATAACGAAATTCTTGAAACAATGGACGATTTACTTGATGCCGGTTGCAGCGTGATGACCATAGGACAGTATCTGCGCCCGTCGAAACAAAATATTGAAGTGGCAGAATATATACAGCCAAAAATATTTGAACAGTATCGCAGTATCGGGCTTGAAAAAGGATTTGCTCATGTAGAAAGCGCTCCTTTGGTAAGGTCGAGCTATCACGCCGAAAGGCATGTAAAACATTAAAAGCAAAAATATTAATCGCAACGTATTAAAATTATTGATAATGATAAAAACAAGATTAATTGATTTAAAAACATCGGGGTATAGAGAAACATGGACGCAGCAGCAACTTTTGCTTGAGCGGTTGAAAGAAGAAAAACGGCTTGGGCGGCAGAGCATAAATTATCTGTTGCTTGTAGAACATCCTCATGTATATACGCTCGGACGCAACGGCGACCAGCAAAACATGCTGATAGATGCAATTCAACTGAAAACAAAAAATGCCGAATTTATCAAAGTTGATCGCGGCGGCGATATCACTTATCACGGACCGGGGCAACTTGTTGCATACCCTGTTATTCGTTTGGATATGTTTGAAACAGGAATCAAAGAATACGTAAATCGTTTGGAAGAAGTTGTTATTCACACGCTATACAAATATGCAATAAAAGGCGAACGGCAGAAAGGCGCTATAGGAGTGTGGCTTGATGCCGACACCGAAACGGCGCGTAAAATATGCGCTATAGGAGTAAAATGTTCGGGCTTTGTTACCATGCACGGTTTTGCATTGAATATAAATACCGATTTGAATTATTTTAATTATATCAATCCCTGCGGTTTTGTGAACAAAGGAGTAACATCAATAGAAAAAGAATTAAAACATAAAGTTGATTTTGAAGAAGTAAAAACATTTATTCTGCAAAATTTTGCAGAAGTTTTCGGAATGGAGTTTGTTTGAAAAATTCCCCGCTCCAAATATCAGCATTGATACCGCGAGATAGGATTTTTGCAGTCTTCGCTACTCATATCTTGCTCCATGCAAAGCCATCCCAGTTCCGAACTAGGAATTCCTCGCTTTTCGTGACAAAATGGCAGTTTTGACAGTTGACTGTTATTTTTTCACTTTTCACTTATTAATCGGAAAGAATGAATAATGAGGTAATGAGGCTGTGATAGTTGGTTTATTGCGGTTGCTGATGTTGTTTTGTTGGGAAAATCAGGTCAAAATGAGGTTTTCTTTTGCTATACCTTTATTTATTTTTCATCGCTTAAAATGAATATAAATTAAAAAACATTTTCATTTTTTTTTGCAGTCTTATACATCCATGTAAACATTTATTTGTATTTTTGCTTTGCTAATAAAAAAATCAAAAAAAGTATTTTTTTTATTAGTTTTATTAAAAAAATATTTTAACAAAAGACTTTAATATCAATAAATAACGATTAATTTAAAATTATAAAATAATGTTTGAAACAAAGGTTTACGTAGAAAGAAGAAACAAATTAAAAAACATGTTTCGCAAGGGGACGGAATTATTACTGTTTATAGGAAACGGAGAATCTCCAATGAATTATCCATCCAACGCTTACAGATTTCGTCAGGACAGCACATTTTTATATTACTGGGGCATCAATTATCCCGATTGCGCCGCCGTAATAGATGTAGAAAAAGATACGGAATGTCTGTACATTAATGATGTTGACATTGACGACATAATATGGATGGGACCTCAGGAATCGGTAAAAGCAAAAGGAGCGCGCGCCGGAGTAAAATCGGTATATCCGCTCAAAGATCTTTTTACATCAATAAACAACGCCGTACGGGCAGGACGCAAAATCCATTTTTTGCCTCAATACCGTCAGGATAATGCAGAAATGCTGTCAACGCTTTTGGGTATAAAATCAAAACATGTGAAAAACTATGTTTCTAAAAAATTTATAGACGCCGTAATAGCCATGCGCTCGGTGAAAGATGAATACGAAATAGAAGAAATAGAAAAAGCCTGCAATATCGGCTATAAAATGCACACAGCCGTAATGCGCAAATGTAAGCCCGGACTGATGGAGTATGCTCTGGCAGGCGAAATAGAAGGAATAAGCATAGCCGAAAACGGATATATTTCGTTTCCTGTGATATTGTCGCAAAACGTACATATACTGCACAATCATGACCACAGCCAAAAACTTGCAGAAAACAGAATGTTGATAACGGATGCAGGCGCAGAAAACAACATGAACTACTGCTCGGATTTTACGCGCACAATACCTGTAAACGGTAAATTTACACAGAAACAAAAAGACATTTACAACATAGCGCTTGCCGCAAACAACAAAACAATAGAACTTGCAAAGCCCGGCGTTACCTACAAAAGCATACATCTCGAAATAGCAAAAATAATAACGCGCGGCTTGTGCGATTTGGGAATAATGCGCGGCAACGTTGACGATGCAGTAGAAAATGGAGCGCACGCACTTTTCCTGCCTCACGGACTCGGACACATGATGGGACTTGACGTCCACGATATGGAAAATCTTGGCGAAGATGCCGTAGGATACGACAGAGAAACTGTGCGTTCCACTCAATTCGGCACATCATCGCTGCGCATGGGACGCCAACTGCAAAAAAACTTTGTGGTAACAGACGAACCCGGAATTTATTTTATTCCAGAACTTATTGCCAAATGGAAAAGCGAAAAAATCAACGAAGCGTTTATCAACTACACCAAAGTGAACGAATATATGGATGTAAGCGGAGTACGCATCGAAGATGATTTGCTTATTACCGAAAACGGTTGTCGTCTGCTTGGCAAAAAACGTATTCCGATAACAGTTGACGAAATTGAAGAAATGATGAAAAAATAGTTGACAGTTGACACTTGACAGTTATTTTTTTATTCACTCTTATGGATTGCTTCGTCGCTACGCTCCTCGCAATGACGAATCAACCACGCAGCGCGTCATTGCGAGCGTAGCGAAGCAATCCAGAAAAGTGAAATAAATAAGGTTTTATCATCGCTTGTTAAACACTATGAGTTGTTATATTCTATTTATTTTTCATCACTATATTAGAAAAACCTCACATGCATCATTTGTTAATTTTTAATAGAACAAAATAATAGTTTACTGACTACGTTTTAATATAAACCATTTGCAGCAAATCAAAATATTTGCTTCTAACTTTGACATATAATGTAAGAATGTAGATTACAAATTTGACTTCATTTATCTATTGATGCAAAAAAATCAGACATGGAGATAGAGAAATATTTACAAATATCATTTAATGTACTAACAGTTATATTTGTTTTTCCGTTTTCGATTCGTGCTATATGTATATCTGTATCAATAAAAAAACTATCTTGAGAAATATTTTTCTCTATTCGTAATTGCTTAATTCGCTTGGCAATTAACGCGATTAGTTCTATATTACATCTATGCGGCGTCATTTTTTTTGACAAAAATGACATTTTTAAAAATATCTTTCGCTGACAAATTTGTCAGTGAAAGATATTTTTTATAATTTTGTGAAAATATTTTAAGAGTATGAAAAAAAGTAAAATTATTTTAGTTATTAACCTACTTATTAATTGGTGTATAGGTTTAATTAAATTTTCTTCCGTAAGAAGAAATGAGGAAGTTAATTCTGCAGAATTGACAAGTGAAAAGATTGAGTATCTTAAAATTTTAAGTAAAGATACTTATGTAAAGCTTAATGCAAAAGCAATATTTAATGTTTTTGATGGCTTATCTAAAAATTTTGAGACAAACGCATTTAAATAAGGACGAATATAAAATGACTATGGAAATTTTTAACGAAAAACAAAAAAAATCTCTTGCAAATTTTTTTATTTGCTATTTAATTGATGACTATGAAAAAGCATTTCCTACTATGTTTGGGTATGTTGATATTGATAGTACATGGATGATGCACTTTGATAAATTGCAAAAATTATTCAGCAAATCTGAATTAGATTTAGATGAATTTGATGTTAGGGAAATTCAATATATGGATTCAAATACCTCATTAAATATTATTAAAAATTTTAATACAGAACAAAAGAATGTATTAAACAAAATAATCAAGACCAAGTCTATTTCTCTTTTGGCAGGTTCATTAGACCCAAAGTTCTCTAATATGTTGGCAGAATTAGTGCATTTAATTAATTATTTACGATCCTTTAATGAAAAATAAAACTATGGAAAAAGATGATATTTTATATTTACTACGCAAAAAATACGATGAAGTTTTCCCTTTTTCCGAAGGATTATCACGAGTAAAAAGAAATGAAAAATGGGGATATGTTAACGAACACATGGAGGAAGTTATATCTTTGAGATTTGATATTGCTAATGATTTTAAAAATGGAATAGCAATTGTAAATTACAACGATGCTTTATCTGGTTTACTTGCATTAAGTATAATGGACAGAAAGGATGCTTCAGACGAAATTAAGAATACGGCAATGCGTGTAGCATTGTATGGCAAATGGTTAGTAATAAATACAGAAGGTCAAAGTATTACAAAAAGAGCCTATGATAGCATAGAAGAATTTGCAGATGGACGAGCATTAGTTGGTATAGGGGATGAATTCAATAGAAAATTTGGATACATTGATACAAATGGTAATGAAATTATTTCAGTACAATACGATTTTGCAAAATCATTCAACAATGGAATTGCTTTAGTTAGATCAGATGACATATCAAAAGGTATAGATTTTTTTATAGATATCAATGGTAATAAAATATCTAATGATATAGTTATTGAACTTAAATATAAGGATTACCATCCTGAAGACATTATCAATATATCAGAAGAAATTTCTGGGATGATAGCATATAGGAGAAAAATGCTCCATGATGAAAAAGATGTTACTATGAAAGAGTGTTTATGGGACATCTTAAAATTTAAAAAACAAAATAGAGAACTAAAGGCACATACTGAATGGGTGGAGAATCATCCAGAGGAATTTTATAAAAACCTTGCAGATGATTATAAACGAGTAGAAAAAAATAGTTGTATAGGTGTTATAATAATAGTGATAATAATAAGTGTAATAATTATTGCATTGGTTTAAATATTTAATGCTTGCAATTTTAAATATTGAAATAAATAAAATTTCTCATCTATCGCCTTTATTATGTCAAAGTCTAATTAGCCGTTCCTTACAAATTAAATTAAAGTAGCATTTAAGTATGATATTTCAGAAAAAAATGCGAAAAAAAGTTGTTTGGCTTTTGCCACCAATATTTCCCTAAATTCCGCCGAGGGTTCGTTCTTACTTTCGGAAACATTCTGCACTGTATTTTTATTTGTTTTTGAATTGCGGCATATCATCAAAATCTGTAAGTAAGCCCTACGGAAGCGATGAATCCCGGCACTTGATAGCGGCTGTAAATATCGTATTTTTGATTTAACACATTAGCCAGATTACCGAATACCGAAAAATTATTTGTAATAAGATATTCCGCTCCTATACTTAAATCAAATACATCTTTCAGTTTGCGGGAATAAGGTTTTGAAGGAGGAGACCACTGTTGAGAAATAAAATATTGAAGAGCATAACGTTTTAATAAGGCGCGCAAATCGGCAGTAAGAACCAAATCGTAAGAAATTTTATAACGCAGGTTCAAATTGCCTTCAAATATCGGTTTGTGCCATGCGTGTTCAATTTCCGTATTATTTTCGGTTTTCAGGTTATATTTATTATAAACAGCCTTTGCATAAACCGAAAATATGTCATCTACGTATGATAATTCCGCTCCTATGTTTATCTTATTTCCTTTTGCATATATTACAGCAAATTCTTTGTAATCGCCACTGATAATCGGATTTGGATTTAGATTTGGAGGTGGAGGTGGCAGAAGATTTAAGGTTGTCGCGACACTATTTCCATAGAGCGGTAAATATTCGAGTTTTGAATAGGATGTAAAGACATTATACGAAAAAGATTCTACATCTCCTTTTATTGAAAATACTCCGATAATTTTGTGATTGGTATTTTTGAATATTGGATTTAAATAGGCAGCAAAGACAGGACTTTGTATAATGTCCACAATATTTCCGAAAGATATATAGTTATTTTCCATAGCAAGTTTGCGGAAATTATTGACTTCGGTTTCGCCTTTTATTTCTATTGAAGGAGTAAAATAGTCGTGAATTTTATAGGATGCTGAAACGGCTGGATATATTCGATGTTTTGTTGTTTTGTTGTAATTGTCCAAAAGGTACTGAGCGCCGAGTTTAACCGAAAGATAGTCGTCATTGTAAGCCCACGAAGGCAGGGCGCTCAAAAGGATATTGTTGCCGGCAGAGTCAAGCGCCTTGTTGCGGTTGTACAATGCAGCACGCGCCGCTATTGACACCGACTGTGTGTCGTCGTCGAGGTCTGCGCCAAGCAAGCCCGAAAGGGCAAAGGCGTTTTCTTTCATTGTTGCGGTTTTTATGTCTTTATGTTTATCTCTCGCATTGAAAAGTTGGTAAGATGCGCCAAACGAGTAGAACACTTCGCCTGCGTCCCTGTCCGATTTCCAGAGAAGATTTCCGTTAAACAGATTCATTGCTCGCCTGTCATTATCCAATGAAGGGTATAAATCTCCCAAATAAATATCTGGATCGAAGCCGTAGAGATACAAATCGCGGCGCGAATAATCCACATTCAGCGTAACAGTAGAACCATCGAGAAAGAATTTTGAAAAAATTCCCAAGTCGTTATTCATAAAATCGCTTTTAACTTTTTTTGTGTGTTTATTGCCTTCGAGTTTTGTTTTTCCGAAAAACGAGCGGTGATTGGCATAAAAACCCACCAAAACCGATTCTGCATTTTTGTTGCTTATATAAAAATCGAACAGCGGCGAGATTTGATAACCGATTCCCGCTCTGATATAGCCAAGTCCGGGCAGCGAGTTTTCGCCGTCAATAATTTTTGCAGACGAAATGGGCGCAAGCCCGAAATTTCCGGGCGATGATTTTGGGAATATTGAATAACTGAAGGCATCGCGCACATTGGATGAGTCGGCGGCGACTGTCGGTTCGTACCATATTTTTTGAGCATCCATAACCGTCGGGTCATAGTTGCGCGTAACTTCAACGTCTTTGTTGGGTTGAGCGGCAAGCGCAAATGCCATCCCGCTCAAAATAAATATTGATAAAAGTTTTTTCATATATGTATTTTTAATTTAATATTTAATTTTTTCCTTTTAATTTTTTAATAGTTTCAACTGTTTCTTTTGCTTCGCTGATAACTCCGTCATCTGTTTTTCTATAATTTTCTATTATACTGTTCAGAGTGGCTTCTGCCTGAAAGTAATCTTTTTTGTCGATATAAATATTGGCAAGTATAATAAAACTGCGGGCAAGCCATTCTCCATGAAATGCTTTGGATTCGTTAAATTTGAAAATCATTTTTTCCGCTTCATCCGCTTTTCCTTTTTGATATGTATAGTCAATAATATTGTAAGTGGCTTCAGAGCCTTCTATAGTTTTTGGATTTTCCGCCAGAATTTTGAAAACGCTTATAGCGTCGTCATCTCTGCCGAGTTCTTTCAACGCATGGGCTTTTGTTATGAGCGCCTCGGTTCTGCCGTCGGCTTTTATTGTTGGCAATGCTGCATATTTTGTTGCCATTTCGGCTGCCTGTTCATAATTTTTAACTTTATTATACGCTCTCATTGCAAACAGCAGAGCCTCGCGCACATCTTCGCTGTTTTCCGATTCTCTGGCGGCGCGTGCAAAGGCTTGCGCAGCCGCTTCAAAATCTTCTGTCATATATTTTGCGCGTGCGTATCTGTTCAGTATGTTTTTCGGTAATCCGTTTCCTGATGGAATATTTATTAAATCTTTAAACATGTCGGCTGCTTCTGCATATTTTTCACGCCTGTAATAGCAATCGCCGATGTAATATTTTGCGTTTAAATGGCTGTTTCCATTCGGAAAATCTTTCAAATACTGTTGCATTGCTGCTGTTGAGCCGCTGCAATCGCCAAAAAGATACTTGCGTTCGGCTGCTGCAAACGAAAGCGAATCGCGATTATCTTTTGTTACCGTAATTTTTTTTCTGTCCGCGTATGCAAAAAATTCATTTACGTTTCCTCCGTTCACATAAATATCTTTTATTCCATCAAGCGCGGTTTTTGCTTCCTGCGAGTTCGGATATTCATCTATCACCCGTTTATAATATACCAAAGCGTCATCTGTTCTTTCATCGTTGATGCTGATAAGTCCGAGTTCTATCAATGCCTGACGGTAATAAGATGTTTTTCCGTATTTGTTCAGTATTACCTTAAAATCTTTTTCGGCATTCTCATAATCCTGTTTTTGAACGTACATTCTGCCCGATTCAAAACATGCCGCCGCCGCATATTGCGAATTTGGGTATTGTGAAATAACTGCCGCAAGCAGTTTTCGTTTTTTTACATCATCGTTGAGCAAACCCAGCGACAAAGCGTTTTGATACAGGGAATAATCGGGATTTGACTTTTTAATTGAGTAAGCGCGTTCATAGTTTTCACTTGCCGTTCTAAAATCTCGCTGCTTGAATTTACAGTCGCCTATACGGTTATAGCAATCGGCAACATAAACATTTTTTGAATTTCCTGCAAGGTTCAAATATTTTGTAAACCACGATGCTGCTTCGTTGATGTTTTTGTTATCAAGTTCGCAATAGCCAAGCGTATAATGCGCCATTTTGTATTCGTCGGTATTTTTTGTAATATTTGTATTTATAAAATTTTGCAATCCTGTTTTTGCCTCGTCATAATTTTTTTTGCTGTATTGAATTTCGGCTTGCCAGTATTTTGCAAGGCTTGCAATAGAGGCATCGTATTTCGACAGTTTCAGCGATGAGTCAAAATATGTCATAGCCTCGTCGATTTTTTTTGCTTTGAACGCTTCCAGTCCTGCATAATATGCGGCTTTTTGAAGGTTTGCATAATCCTGTTCCGTGGGATTTGATACGCTTTCTATCAATGCGATTGCTTCGCTGAAACGTTTTTCAGTAATATAGGTATTCATCAAAAAGTTTCTTATTTGCGGGTCATTTGCTTTCGATTTGTCTTTTTTCAAAAAATCGCTCATTGGTTTTGTATCGCCTTTCAGTTCCAAAGCAAGTTTGGCATGGTTGAATGTTGCATCAGCGGTTGTTTCCTCATCAAAATTCATTTTGCCTGCGCGTTCAAACATCGGCAGGGCTTTATCTTTTTTGCCGGTATTTGCATAAATTCCGCCAAGCAGATATAAAGTTTTTTGGCTCAAAGTATCGTTTTTTATTGGGATTCGCTGTAATGTTTGCGCCGCCTTATCATAATTTCCCTGCTGAAAATCTATGTAAGCCATTAAATAATAATCGGCGGCAGAAATTTTTCCTCGCGCCGAAGATGAATTTTCATATTTATCAAAATATTCACGCGCTTTTGTGTAATCGCTTTTATTCATATATGATTCTGCAACAACTCTTGCTATTTCGCCCTGTCTCTGCTTCGAGGCTTTTTCGTAAAAAACCGTTCCTTCCTCTATCACTTTATCATATTCTTTCTGATAAAAATAAATCTGTAAAATATAGTACGGAACAACACTTGCATAATCATCGTCATTTTTGAGATTTAGAAAACTTTCGAGAGCGGATGCGTATTTTTTCTGTTCGTACAGAGTATGCGCATAATAGTATTCAGCCTGCGATGCAAAACGCGTATGAATATTGTTTTTTGTATTGGCAAAATACTGTAACGCTTCATCGGTAGCGCCTGATTTGAGATGAATCTGACCGTATTTGAAATCAAATTCGCCCTGTTCGCCCGGCGATAATTCGCTACGTTTTACCTGTTTAAAATATTTTTCAGCATCGCGATACGAATTTTTTACATCATAAAAATAAACTCCGAGAGCAAATACCAAATCATTGCGCAATTTGCTTTCGGTATATTTGTTGATGAATGTTTGCGCCGTAACTTCTGCATTTGGCTGTTTCAGTTTGAGTGAGCACATGGCATTGTAATAGTCAATGTTTGACAATTTAGTCTGGTCGGTAGCAGGAACAGAAGAGCGCTCCTGTACAAATAACTGTTGCGCTTCTACATAAACGCCTTTATTATAAAGGTCGATAGCTTTGTTGTAGTTGCTTTGTGCTTTTGCCGAAACACATACTGTTACAGATGTGAAAGCAACCAACGCGAATTTCAATAATTTTAATTTCATATAATATCTATTTAATAAATAAAACTCTCTAAATCTTTTACTACTGGATTTATTAAAAACTATTTTTCAGTGTTTTGTTGAAACAAAATTATACATATTTTTTAATATCAGCGAAAATTAGATGATTTGCTACATGTTAAATTATCGAAAATATTAGATATCAGACATTCTCGCCGAAATAAATATTAGCCGCAATGTGCAGTATGCGCGTTGTATGACATCATAATAACGCAGTTCGTTGTTGCGAGCGCAAACGGCAGCAAACAACAATTCCCTCCGATACAGCAAAATTTGATTTTAACAGATGGATTTCTTTGTTATAATTCATCAATCATCGCTCCGAGCGTCTTGTTCGACTCTTTTAGAACCTCGCGAGGCTCTCAGAGAACCTTGTTCGACTCTTTTAGAACCTCGCGAGGCTCTCAGAGAACCTTGTTCGACTCTTTTAGAACCTCGCGAGGCTCTCGGAGAACCTTGTTCGACTCTTTTAGAACCTCGCGAGGCTCTCGGAGAACCTTGTTCGACTCTTTTAGAACCTTGATCGACTCTTTTAGAACCTCGCGAGGCTCTCGGAGAACCTTGATCCTCGCTTTTTGTGACAAAATGACAGTTTTGAGAAAAAACGCTCGCCTCTTTTTTTATTTGCTCAATAATTCGCATATATTTTATTTCCTTTTTTTAAATTCAGGTTTCACTTCTATAAACAAACCAAAGTTTCTGCCTGCCATCGGTCTTGATAAAACAGACTGGTATTCTTCGTTGAAAATATTATTTACACACAGTTTAATCGAAAGCCTCGCCCATTTCATCTTCATGGTTTTTTCTATAGCAATGTCGCTCATAAAATAAGGTTCGAGGCTGGATATTTTTGTATTTTTTTCATTGTTTGATGTAGTAAAACGCTCGCTGTAATAAGTCCATTTATAAGTAAGCATCCATGTTTTCCACGCAAGTTTGGATGTAAGGGCAGCCGAAAATTCGGGGATATACACAAGCTGCTTGCCTGTTGACCTGTCAGCCCAGTTCACGGGGCTGTCGTGGTTTATGGAGCGTGTCCATGCAAAATTTCCATCTGTTGAAAGTTTTATGTTTTTAATAAAATCAATATCGTTTTTTAATTTAACTTCAAGTCCGTAACTGTTCACTTTTTTCACATTTGAAGGCGACCAGAAGCCTTTGAAACTTGGCAGCCACACTATCCAGTTTTTTATATTTGAATTAAACGCCGTTATTTCCGCTTTCAGATTTGCGCGTCTGCCCTGTAAATTAAATTCAATTCCGCCATCGTAAGTGTAGCCTGTTTCGTTGCGGAGCGAATCATTTCCTCCGGGCATGAAGTAAAGGTCATTGAGCGTGGGATAGCGGTAATTTTTCGCAATGGATGCTTTGGCTTTTATGTTTCCGTTTGCCGAGATGTCGTAATTGATGAATGCGGCGGGAATCAGAGGCGTATTTTTGTTGCCGTAAAATTCTTCGCGAAAGTTCACTGCAATCCCCAGCCTTTCTGCGGGTCTATATTTTGCCGCCACAAAAGACGAAAGTTCAAATCTAGATTTTATATATCCAATAATTACAGGCTGATTGCTCGAATTGATGATTGCATTATCTTTGCTGTTCACAGCATTTTGATGCGCAGTAACATTTGCCGTCAGCATCCACTTTTTGCCCAAGTAATATTCAATGTCGAATTTTGCGAAAGCCGTATTTACGCGGCTTTGCGAATGTATCATTTTCACCATTTCGCCTGTTCCATCGCTGCCCGAATATGAATACGACAAATCGGTATATGTATAGCCCGCCTTTGCCTGCAATTTGATGTTTGCAAAAAATTTATTCCACGACAGCGCCATGCGTAGCGTTTGCTCGTTCTGCTGGCTGCGGCTGCTGTTTTCTTCGCGATAGTCGAGGTTAAGTACAGGTATTCCGCGTTTGGATTTTAAATACCATGCCGACAGTCCGAAATGCGAGCCGTCTTCGGCAGTGAAATAAACCTCCTGCAAAGCGTGAAAATCTGTGTAATCGCCGTTTTTGTTGCGTTCAACAGGATATTTGAACCCCGCAATATTGCCGTTTTCGTCTTTTTTATATTCTTTTTTATCGTAATTTACATATTTAAAATCATTATCCGAATCGGTATAGGCAATGCGTGTAGAAGAATGGAAATTTTTTTTCCCGAAGTCAAGCCTCAAAAAACTGTCGTATGTATCAAAACTGCTTATGCCCTGAACATATTGCACAGCCAGTCCATCATCTGTGGCAGGTTTTGTATTCATTGCTATTGCGCCGCCAAGCCCGCCTCCTGTTACGCTCACCGAACTTGCGCCGTGATATAAACTTGCATCGTCAATAAAATATGATGGTATCAGCGAGAAATCTACCATGCCAAGCATGGGAGAATTAAGTTTCATTCCGTTCCAAGTAACCTGAGTATGCGAAGGAGCAGCGCCGCGAAACGAGGCTGTTGACAGAGTTGCCCGTCCGTATGATTTAATGAAGATTACAGTGTTTTGCGTAAGCACATCCGCCATGGATACGACAATATTTTCGCGCAGGGCAATGGTATCGAGTTTGGTTTGCTGCACTCCTATATCTTTCATAATGCGTTGAGCGGTTACAGTCGCCGAATCAATGCTCATACGCCATAGGGGTTTATCGTGTTCGCCGTCTGTTTGCGAAAGACCTGTATATGCAAACGATATTAAAGCCGATATTACAGTGAAAAATTTCCTCATTTTATTATAGCCTGCGCTTTTGTCTGTTTATATGTTTTCGTCTTTTATGCTGCAAATTTCCGTTGACGATTCGCCTGTGCCGTTTTGTCCGTTATGGTTTAAGGCATTTTGTATTTTTATAAAGTCGATATGCTGCAAGTTTGCATCTGTGCCATCTGCTTTCACGGCGTTACTTATTTTGAAAAAGTTTTTGTTGCCACCGTTTGGCTGCATATCGCTGCCGTAATTATCGGCGTAGCCCCAGCCGTAGTTTCCCGTGTGGTAAATATTGTCGCTGTCGATATAGCCTTTATCCTGCAGGCGCACACCTGTCAGCGTATAACTGTTTTCGCCAATCCACAGCGGATAATAATAATCTTGATCGTTGGTTTCATTAACTTCTATGCTTCCGCTGTTGCCTTTGCTGTCAGTCCAGTTTACAGCCTCTCTCGGATTTTGAGGTTTGTAATATGTAACCGAATAATCAGACACTGTTTCGGGCTTGCCGTATTCGCTGCCTTTCAGTTCGTACCATACATCGTCTGGAATACCGTTTTTGTTCACGTCCTGCATAACCCACACTGCGGCAGGTTCGGAACTGTTGTCAAACTGGTTGCCTTTAATCGAAAAATCGTATCCGTTGAAACTTCCCTTATTTTCGATGCTATGGTCGAATCCCACAACAATATAACCTCCAAAAGCGCCAAGCGATACATATTTGGAGTTTTTTAACCTCTGTTCCGCATATTCTATGGCTGCGGCTTCGGTTGTTACGTTTTCAAATTCCAGCGAACTTCCGTTAATAAACTGCCCCGGCGCCGGTTTGTATTCATAAACTTTATTGCTGTACGGCGAATAAGTCGGAACTGGCTGAATTATGGTTTCATCTTTGCTGCACGAAGCAAGCAACAAACAAATAATTAATAATTTTAAAATTTTTTCTTTCATAATATTTTTCATTTTATTTTAATATTTTATTTTCATTTAAAGCAAAAGTTTGCAGGGCAAACGCCAACATCTATCGTATCGATGCAAACGTATTGCGCCGTATATCTGTAAATTTTCCCGTTTTGTACATAATCAATCGCATCGGCTACATATATTTCCGAATTTGCAGGCGATACGGCTAATCCATAATATGTTGTGCCTTTGTACGGAATAATTGGCGCATCGGGGAGAGCAGAGGCTGCTATGCTCATTTTCCATATTGATTTGTTTATAAAATACAGCGTATCGAGCGCACTGTTTATGCACAGACGGGATGGAGAATCGTTTAAATCAAAATCTATCTTTTTCTCAATTTCAAAATCGGATGTATTTATGCAATACAGTGACGGTATTTCATGTCCGTAGGGATTGCCCTGATAGCCGCCATCCGTCAATACCCAAAGTTTACTGTTTTTGTCGATTACCATTGAATTGGGCTGTATTCCCGTCTTTATGGAGTCAACAATAACATCGTTTTGGCTGTCGATAACAATAATTTTGTTGCCGTACGACCAGCAATTTGCAAAAACGTATTTGCCCGACTGCACCATTTGTTCAGTTGATGCCTGCTGATGTAAAGGTATCGCGCCCGATATTTTTTTTGTTGCAAGGTTCAGAATATAAATTTTAGAGCCGTACAAATCGGTAACGTATGCCTTGCTGTCGTCCACAAAATGAATATAGCGGGGAGATATAAATCCTGTTATAATATCAACTGTTTTGAATGTGTTTACATCAATTGTAAAAATCACGCCCGAATTGTTTACTACAATATAGCCAAGCCCGTTGTGAATAGCCATCGACTGCGCCACATCGCCAAGTTTAATGCCGTTGGCGCGTACAAAAATTTCGGGTTCTGCGTGTTTTTGGTCAATATCGTAATACGACAGTGAAGCATTTCCGTACATGAAATTGCCTTCGTTGACAACAAAAAGCCCGTTGCTGCCGTAGAAGTTAAAGTCCGATTCGTTTTTCGGACCGTAATTCATACACGATACGGCAACAAATAATATTGATATGTAACTTGCTATTTTTTTC
The DNA here is from genome assembly GCA_031276235.1 of Prevotellaceae bacterium. Classification (GTDB taxonomy): domain Bacteria; phylum Bacteroidota; class Bacteroidia; order Bacteroidales; family UBA932; genus JAIRKV01. The sequence goes on from JAISNL010000032.1 coordinate 22,143, forward strand.
ACGTTCTATATATTAAATTAATCTCAATATGTTTACAAATTAATTTTACGTCAACGTGAATTAAACAAAAAAAGACAGAATTAAATTTTAATTCGACTCAATCGCTCATTCACCGTAAGCGTAAAATCCGTTTTAATGGCAGGTCTTCTGACTTGTTCCTGTTTTTGACGCCTTCCCAATTTATTCAAATCAGTGGCAGAAGAGTGTCGAAACATTTTGCTCTTAATCGAGCGGAACTCACAGCAGCGGGAACTGTTCAGGTTTTACACCTGATTCCCATTTAATTCCGTTTAGTTGCTTTGCTCTACAACCTGTGGAAACCATTTTGCGAAAACAAAAGTATTACTTTTTGTTTAATCTGCAAATAATCTGCAAAAATATTTTTATTTCTGCTTGCTACAAAAACAGTCTGCACCCAAAGTCCAATCTGGACGCAAACCGTATTTTATTCTTAATTATTAAATGCTTTCGCCACGCTGTGGCTGGTTTTTCCTTTTTGTTATTATCCGTATTGCTCGCAGAACTACGCTTCGGTTGCACTTGTAATGACAACCATGTATAGAAAAGGCTGTAAATATTTCGGAAACATCCGAAACTCTGCCCGAACCCTCAGCGGAACTTTCGCAGGCTTGCGACAGTATAAGCAATCCAAATATCGAGCATCAACCAGCAGTGCGCCTATTTTACCGTTTTTGGATACATCCATAATATAACATTTGCCTTGAATCAGTTCTTAAAAATGTGCTGTTTTGGGCAATATTTTTCAGAAAAATGATAATTTTTGCTTAAAATTGTATTCAAATACTATTTGTTTTGTATCTTTGTAAGGTTTTTAAATCAATTTTCAAAATTAATAAATTAAATGTTAACTATTAAACAATTACGGGACAATCCAGCACATATTATAGAACGGCTGAAAATTAAAGGATTTGATGCTAAAAATATTATCGCCGAAATTATAAAACTCGACGATGAACGAAAGGCTATTCAAACAAAATTAGATGCAAATCTTGCCGACCAAAACAGAATCGCAAAAGAAACAGGAATATTGTTTAAGCAGGGCAAGCAAACTGAAGCCGAAGCAGCAAAGCAGCAAAGTATTGAACTTAAAGAAATTTCAAAAAAAATGCAGGATGAGCAGGTCGAAGTAGAAAAACTCCTTTCGGAAAAACTAATTTTGTTGCCTAATATTCCCCACGAGTCTGTTCCTGTCGGCAAAACTGCAGATGATAATATAGAAGTGCGGCGCGGCGGCACAGTTAACGAATTGCATAATGCCTTGCCACATTGGGAACTTGCCAAAAAATACGACATAATTGATTTTGAACTTGGAGTAAAACTTACGGGCGCAGGATTTCCTGTTTATAAAGGCAAAGGAGCGCGTCTGCAAAGAGCCTTGATTTCGATGTTTCTTGATATAAACACAGCGGCAGGATATTTGGAAATTGAGCCGCCGATTATGGTTAACGAAGATTCGGGTTTTGGCACAGGACAGTTGCCCGACAAAGAAGGACAAATGTATCATGCAGAACTTGACAATTTTTATCTCGTACCTACCGCCGAAGTTCCTGTAACAAATATTTACAGAGATGTAATTCTGAATAAATCCGATTTTCCTGTAAAAATGACTGCCTATACTCCGTGTTTTCGCCGCGAAGCAGGTTCGTACGGAAAGGATGTGCGCGGACTTAACAGACTGCATCAATTCGACAAAGTAGAAATAGTAGAACTTTCATTGCCTAAAAATTCGTACGCTGCATTAGAAAGGATGGTAAATCATGTAGAAGAAATAATCAAACAGTTGGAATTACCTTACAGAATCATTCGACTTTGCGGCGGCGATATGAGTTTTACATCAGCGCTTACTTACGATTTTGAAGTTTATTCCGAAGCGCAAAAACGCTGGCTTGAAGTAAGCTCGGTTTCAAATTTCGAATCATTTCAGGCTAGTCGTTTGAAATTGCGTTACCGCGATGAAAATAAAAAAACGCAACTGGCTCATACGCTCAACGGAAGCGCTCTGGCATTGCCGCGAATCGTTGCTGCGTTGCTCGAAAACAATCAAACAGAAGATGGAATAACAATTCCCAAACTGTTGCAGAAATATACAGGATTTGAAAGAATTTTTTAAATACAAACATAAATTAATTAATAAAATAAATTATAATATTAAAAAAAATGAAAACAATGAAATTTACAATGATTATTGCGCTATTGTACAGCGTAATTATTTGCGGTTGCTCGAAAACGAGCCACCACGCGCTTCCTCAACTCGTTGCCGTTCCTCAAAACGCAGCGGTAGTATTATCAATCAATGCCAAACAAATTATTGAAAAGGCAGGATTAAACAAAATGGAACAATACAAGTTTCATTCACTTATAATTAAAGAAATAGAAAACGAACCAGCCAACGAAGCAAAAATTATGAAAGATTTTCTGAACGATACCCGTACATCAGGACTGAATCTTGATAATGTTTTTGCTTATCTGTCAAGCAACGATTCGGATATCTACTACGGTATCACAATTAAAATTGATAATCTGGAAAAGTTTGAAAAATTTTTGAAAGAAACCGGGGTAGATGCAGAAATAGGCAACAAACAAATAGACTTGCCTGATGGACATACAATACGGTGGAATGACGAAATTCTGGTAATATCAATAAACGCCGTAGAAAACGGAATAGATATATTCAATAAAGACGAATCAAAAAGCATTTTGGCAAACGAACTGTTCAAAAGCGAATATTCCGACAAAAACGATGCGTATTTGTATGGAGAATATAATACGTTGATTTCGTTAGTTGAAAAAATTCCTGATTACGTAATGGATAACACGGCAACATTGTCAAACCTTGTAATGTACAAAGACATGTCGATGTCTGTAAATATGAATGCAGAAAAAGGCGAATTTGTAGTACAAGGAAAAATGCTGCCTGCCGACAAGGCTGCCGAACTGTCAGGCAAAGTCTATAAAGCTGATTTTAATGACAACCTGTATAAATATTTTCCAGACAAAAGTCTGGTGGCTTTGAAATTTGCAATAAAGCCGCTTGATGCTTACAACTATTACAAACAAAATCTCGGTATAGGTCAGACAGACGAAAATACGGAAACAACAACCGAAAAAGTAGAAACACTCGACGAAGACGGAAATGTAATAGAAGAAGAAGATGTTGTTATTGACAAATACAGCGGTTATACAAGCAACTACAATAGAACGCTGAAAATGATGATAGAACAGTATGATGAACAAATAATATCGGTTCTCGAAAGTTTCACTGGCGATTTTATTGGAAACTTATCAGGATTCAATGAGTATGCGAAACCCGAATTTTCATTAGCAACAGGTATTGTGGAAGGAAAAGAAAATAACATCATTGAACTGATAGAAAAAGCAGGATTTGTTAAAAACTCGGATGATTATTATTCGCAAGACATAAATAATATGACCTATTACGTTGCTGTAAACAAAAATGCTGCATATTTGACTGTAACTCCCGAAGCAATTGCAAAATTTTTAGACAAAGGTTATGATTCTAACATCTCATCGGCAAAGGGTGTAGATATTAAAAACGCATTAAACTCTTTTTATCTGAATCTCAACATAAACGATTATCCGCAGATGCTGAGATTTTTTATAGAAATGTCGAACGAAGGAAGAATGCTGTTGCCTTTGCTTGAAAAATTAAAATCAATCAATGCTACAGCATCAAACACATATGATTTTGAATTTAAACTGAAATTCACGGATAACGATTATGCATCAAAAATTCTTTTGAAAGGAATAGATGAATTAATATCACAATCTATCGATGAATAAATAAGTGAAAACGATAATATTAAATAACGTCAAACCCAATATATTTTCCGAGTCTGAAGTTTCAGGCTCGGAAATTTGGCGTAAAAATATATGCTTCGAAAAAGGCAACATTTATCTGATTTTTTCAGAATCGGGAAAAGGAAAATCATCGCTGTTCGATTTTATTTATTGCAGACGCAATGACTATTCGGGCAAAATTTTATTTGACGAAAAAAGCGCCGACGAATTTAATTCAACACAAAAAAAAGAATTGCGCAGCAATCATATAAGCCTTGTTTTTCAAGGTTTCCGTTTATTTTCGGAACTCACGGCAATGGAAAATGTAGAAATAAAAAATCGCTTGACAAATCATAAAACCAAACAGCAAATAATTGAAATGTTTGAACAAATGGACATCTCTGCAAAAATCAATACGCCGCTATCGCTGCTTTCGTTCGGGCAAAAACAAAGAGTTGCAATAATCCGTTCGCTTTGCCAACCTTTTGATTTTCTTTTGCTCGACGAAGCATTTAGCCATCTCGACGAAACAAATTACACTATAGCCTGCCAGCTTATTGCCGATGAAGTTAAAAATCAAAACGCAGCATTATTGGTTGCATCGCTTGGCGAGCCTTATAAATTCAATTATAATCATAAAATATTACTATGATGTTGATGTGGAAATTATTAAGAAAAAATTTGAGTATTCCTCAACTTGCTGGTTATGTTTTTGCAGGCTTTGCAGGACTTTCAATAATTTTGTTCGGCATTCAGTTTTATGCCGATACAAAACCGCTTTACAGTTCTAACGACAGTTTTTTGAATCCTGATTTTTTGGTGATAAACAAAAAAGTATCGGCTTTGTCGAGCCTTTCGTTGTCGGCAAGCACGTTCAGCGAAAAAGAAATCGATGACATACGAAAACAACCTTTTGTTAAAAACACAGGATTGTTCATCTCAAGCAAATTTGGCATTCGCGCTTCTGTGGCATCATCTACTTTTGGGCGATTTTATACGGAAATGTTTTTTGAATCAGTTCCGGATGATTTTATTGATGTGCAGAGCGAAAAATGGACTTGGAGCGATGAACAGAATTATATTCCAATCATTATTCCGCGAACTTATTTAACGCTTTACAATTTCGGATTTGCACAATCGCAAGGATTACCGCAAGTTTCTGAAAACCTTGTAGAAAAAATAAAATTAACCGTAACAATTTACGGAAACGGAAAAAGCAAAAATTATGATGCCCGCATTGCAGGTTTTTCCGATAAACTGAACACAATATTAGCCCCCGAAGCATTTTTGAAATGGGCAAATACTGAATTTGGAAGCGAAAAGGCATCAAAACCATCTCGAATTCTTGTAGAAACATACAATCCGGGAGACCCATCAATTGCAAAATATTTCGGAGAAAAAAAATATGAAATAGCCGACTACAGAGGAAATACTGGCAAAGTTGCATATTTTATGCGTCTTGTAATAATTACCGTTCTGATAATCGGATTGATAATTACGCTTTTGGCAATATCGCTGATGCTGTTGAGTATAAGTTTACTAATTTACAAAAATAAAGAAAAACTCGAAAATCTGATTCTGCTCGGATATTCGCGCAAAATTGTTGCAAAACCTTATCAAATATTGGGACTGTTGCTTACTTTACTTATATTTTTATTCGCATTTACGGTTGTCGTGATTTTCAGAAAATTTTATATAGAAAAAATTTCTCTTTTATTCGACAATGCCGAAATTGACTCAAACATAATATTTACATTTTCAACAGGCTTTGTGATTCTGTTCGTAATATGTATGATAAATGCACTGTGGATACGCAAAAAAGTAAACGAAACGGCAAAGTGAAACAGTAAATATCAGAACGGATAATTTATTGCAAAGTGAATTGAATTATTGTCGCCGCTCAGCCAGTCTTTTACTTTTACAAACCTGTGGTCGGGCAACGCAGGATCGTGAATTCTGAAACCCCAATCTATTCTGATGGTGAATATGTTGTTGATGTTGAAACGCGCACCTATACCTGTATTTGTAGCGATAGTTTTGAAAAATGTATCAAATTCAAATCTCGCTTTTTCGCGGATGTCATCTTTGTTGAGAGTCCAAATATTTCCTGCATCAAAAAATACTGCGCCTTCGAGAAGCCAAAACACTTTAAATCGCAGTTCGGCATTAAATTCCAAGCGGAAATCGGCAACCTGATTTGGAATTGTAAATATAGTATCGCGCGGCGCAGAGCCTGGCCCAATGCTTCGCACCTGCCAACCTCGCATACTGTTAGCTCCTCCTGCATAAAACATTTTTTCAAAAGGCATGGAAATTGAATTGCCATAAGCTTGACCAATTCCTGCAAAAAGGCGGTAAACAAGTTTATTGTTTTTGTCAATAATTCTGTTTTGCGTAAATGTTAAATCTATTCGCGCATATTGTGAATAACGCGTATCGAAAATTAATCGTTTATTATTTGCATCTTTCTTAAACAGCGGATTAAACAATGATATAAAACTTCCTGCAATATCAAAATTTATGCGGAAATAATGCGTGATTCTTGCATAAGTTTCAAACTGATTTGTGTGAGTAAAACTTGCACTAAGTCCGAGCGAAAAATAATTTTCGTACAGGCTTCTTACGTACGGATCTTTCCTTATTCTATCATAAAAATCCTGATCCATATTTTTTAATTTCACAATTTTTAATTCTATAGGATTTAAAGTAAATCGCGCATAATCGGATGAATTCCATTCGTATCCAAACGAAAGTCCCGCTATTGTTCGCGTATAAATATTTCGTTGCTGATGCAGATAATTCGCCGCAAATTTTGTGTGCGGAATATTTTTTTGAAAATATTTAATTTGAAACGGCATAAGAAATTTCGGAATATTGAGAGACGTATTTATTCCAAATTCGGTTGATCTTTTATAACCCTGTTCCTTACCTATTCTGAACTGATACATTCCCGACAAATTCAGTTCAAGCTGCTCCGCTCCTTTCAGCAAATTGCGATGAATATAACCCAAAGTCGGCGATATGCCTAAAAGTTCTGACGAGTTGGTTGACACTTCCAGCCCCAAATCATAACCTTGAATTGTAAGCGGCGACAGATATATAAAACAATTTAAATATGAAAAACCGTTTTCCTGCTCTTTATTTTCTGTTTCTTCAAATTCTATCCGCTGCGTTCTAAACAGATTCAGATTTGCAAAATTACTATATGTTTGGTTTACATTTTGTTCGTTATAAACATCATTTTCCATAATCAAATTTATTCTTTTAAATAAATTTTCGCCTATATGCTGCGAATCTCGATAAACAATATCCACTCCATCATATTTAACAGTATCCATACCTCTTGTAAATCTTGTATTTCTGGAAATTCTGCCTGCATCGGCGCGTGTAAAAACATAAACGTTTTTTATTTTGTATTTTATATGATTATGATAAACTCGTTTCCCGATGCTGTCAACACTTGAAGCATTTTCGATAGTCATTTTAAGTTTTACGCTGTTTTTTCCTGCCGAACTGTCGGCTCGAAATGCAATATATGTTTTGTTGAAATAAAAATATCCGTTGTTGCGTAAATTAGATGTAATTCTGTCGCGTTCTGCTTCCATATTTTCGTATGACAAAACAGTTCCGCTACGTATTTTGGTGGACATGCTGTCGGCAAAAACAAGTTCCTGCACATTTTTGTCGGCAATATCGTAAATCATATTTTTTACTTTGAGCGGCTCATCGATTTTAATTCTGTAAACAACTTTCGCTTTATTTTTTTTATAAATTATGGTATCGCTGACATCATTTGAATAATATCCGAGTTCGTTCAAATAAATATTGATGTTTGATTTTGATTTTTCGACCAGCGCCGTATCAAGCGCTACAAACTCTCTTTTTCTGAAAATTGAAGATTTTGCCGGATTATGCTTAATATACAGTTCGATATCCGCTTTGTTTATTTTTTTTGTATTGATTTCTATTTTGTTTTTTACAAGTTTATACTTACCAGCGTCGAGATGCTGTGTTGTTGAACAGGAAATCAAAAACAAAAAGCAGACAATAAAGATTATTCGCGAAGGAACATTATTTATATGTTTGTATTTTAACATTCAATTTTATCTGATTCGATTATAGGCTCTTATTTTCATTTCATCTTTAACTGTAAATCTGATTGCAAGTATTGTAAGTATCAACGAAATTGCAGGCGAAATGTCGCTTACCGAATAATTTATCGTAATGTTTTCTTTTGTTATGTTCATCAGAGTAAAAACAACAATTAGTTGCAAAGTCAATAAAAACAGTGAATTTATAATCGAAAATCTGATTTGCAGCCTGCGTTTTTTGAATAGAAAGATTGTGAAAAGCGGAATTAAAGCCGTAAGCCCTATCAGTATTGCCCATTGCCAATTTTGAGCCAAATTGACAGCTTCTTCGTTAGTTCCGTCAATTATGTATGCCTGATTTGAAAACAGCATCACTGTTTGCAAAATTGCAACAGCCAAAAAATAAAGTGTTTGTATCCTTTGTATCATATATTATAAAATGTTAGTCCATTACAAAATATCGAAATCATGCGCAAATATATGATATTATCTTTGATTTGGAATGTGAAATAAGCAAAAATTTTCACAATATGTTTAATTGTCCTTTCATGGCTTTATTTGTGCCGTGTATTTTGTTCACAGGGCGATGTCCTGTTTTTCTGACGATTACAAAATTTTTGGCGTCATAACTGGCTCTTTTATCTTACTTGTCCTCACTAAAAACCATGTTAAGCGTCCAGTGCAAATTATTTTCTACAGTCCAATGGTCGCGAATAAATTTGTTGATTTCTCTCGCTACGTTTTTTTCATCTGTTTCTCTCAAAATCACTCCTTCATGCAGACTGAACTGATTGATAAGGAACGGCTAATTACAAAAACATGGTCAAAAAACTAAAATTATAAACAAGATTGGAAAATAAAAGAAAAATAATTATCAAATCAACAAATTTGTATATCTTTGCAAAGTTATTTTTAATCGAAATGTACACAGAAATAGAAATCAAATCTGTAATAGACAAAGCCTTAACAAGCGCTATTACGCTAAAATCGCCTGCCGAATTATACGAACCTATTCTATATAGTCTTTCGGTTGGAGGCAAACGTATAAGACCAACATTGTGTTTATTTTCTTATAATCTTTTCAAAGACACAATAGACAACAATATTATTATGCCTGCAATTGGCATTGAAGTCTTTCATGGCTTTACGCTCATTCACGACGATATTATGGATAATGCCGAAATTCGCAGAGGCAATGCAACCGTTCATCGCAAATGGAACAAAAACGCCGCAATACTTTCAGGCGATGCAATGTGTATTGAAGCCTACAGGCTCGTATCGCAAACAAATGCAAATAATTTGCCCCGAGTGCTTGAAATTTTTAACAAAACGGCAGCGCAAGTCTGCGAAGGACAACAATTAGACATGGATTTTGAAAAAAAATTCCTGATTTCTGACGATGATTATCTTTCCATGATTAGCCTGAAAACGGCGGCAATGATTGCAGCATCTGCCAAAATCGGCGCAATTGTAGCAGATGCATCAATCAGCAACTGCGAAAATTTCTACAAATTTGGATATAATTTAGGAATGGCTTTTCAAATTCAGGATGATGTACTTGACACTTACGGAAATCCATCACTTTTCGGAAAAACAATAGGCGGCGATATTATATCAAATAAAAAAACGTTTTTGCTTGTATCTGCTTTGATAAGAGCGCATGGAAAACAAATGAGCATCCTTGAAGACCTGCTGAAATCAACGGATATTCCCAGTAATGAAAAAATAAAGAAAACAAAAGAAATATTTGATAATCTCGAAGTAAAACAACTTGCCGAAACCAGAATCAATCATTATTTCAAAACAGCAATGGAATATCTGGATAATGTAGATGTACAGCCGAATAGAAAAGAAAATATTATAAAATTTGTAAGCGAACTTATCAATCGAGCCTACTAAAAAATAAATAAAATTTATGTTTACCTCAACTTGTAATCGCATTTTTAAGGAAAGTATAGAGAAATATCATGAAACAGATAATGTTGATACTCAGATACAAAATCCTTATGAAGTCAAAACAATAGAATATTTTTTATATTTAAAAAACTGGATTGATACAGTTCAATGGCATTACGAAGATATTATTCGCAATCCGAATATAAATCCTGACGAAGCCCTTATTTTGAAACGCAAAATAGATAAATCAAATCAGGATCGTACCGATTTGGTTGAACTTATAGACAGCTATTTTCTTGATAAATATAAAAATATAAAATCACGCGCAGATGCGGTAATAAATACCGAAAGTCCAGCTTGGGCTATTGACCGTCTGTCGATTTTGGCATTGAAAATTTATCACATGCGGCAAGAAGTAATTCGTAGCGATGCTTCCGATGAGCATAAAGCCGCATGTCAAAAAAAATTGGATGTTCTGATTGAACAGCAACAAGACCTTTCATCTGCAATAGAACAATTAATTACGGATATAGAATCGGGTAAAAAATATATGAAAGTTTACAAACAAATGAAAATGTACAACGACCCTGCTCTAAATCCAGTGCTTTACGAAAAAAAATAATTTTTCGATTTATTTGCGGTGAAAATATTCACAGTCAGCAATACTTGTTAGCAGTTATTTTTTTAATATAAAATAGCCGACAATCAATAGTGATAGATTGATAATAATTCAAAATAAAATTTCAAATAAAAAAAAATAAAATGGCATGCACTTTGGTAATTCGATTTTCAGCAATGGGAGATGTAGCAATGACTGTTCCCGTTTTGTATTCCGTTGCCAGTCGCTATCCTAACGATAAATTTATATTGCTTACAAAAAACAGTTTTCAATCAATATTTATTCACAAGCCCGATAATGTGGAAATTTTTGCAACTCATACAGGCGGCATACATAAAGGAATAAAAGGCATGTGGAAATTAATGAATGAATTAAATAAAAAAAAAATTGATTATGTCGCCGATTTGCATCAGGTATTGCGATCTATTGAAATTGACGGATATTTCAAATTAAAAGGCAAAAAAGTAGCGGTTATCAACAAAGGCAGAGCTGATAAAAAGGCGCTTACGCGAAAAAACAACAAAAAAATTATTCCGTTGCAATCTTCAATTGACCGTTATCGCAAAGTATTTGAAAATTTGGGATACGATTCTTCGCTGAATTTCACCTCTTTGTTTTTCGACAAAGATAAAAAAAATGACATTTTTGTAGGCATAGCGCCACTTGCCAAGCATACAGGTAAAATTTATCCGCTTGAAAAAATGGCTAAAGTCATTCGCCTGCTGATAGAAAAATCAACAGCTAAAATATTTTTATTTGGAGGACGAAATGAACTCGATTGCCTTGAAAATCTTGGCATCAGGCACGAACGCATAGAAGTGGTTGCAGGGCAATTATCGTTTTACGAAGAACTCATGTTAATGAATGATTTGGATGTAATGCTTTCGATGGATTCAGCCAACATGCATTTGGCTTCGCTGGTAAATACTCCGGTAGTTTCAATTTGGGGAGCAACCCATCCTTATGCAGGATTTTACGGATACGGTCAAAATCCCGACAATGCAATTCAGACAGACATGCCTTGCCGTCCGTGTTCCGTTTTTGGAAACAAGCCTTGCCGATACGGCTCGTACGAATGTCTTAAAAAAATAGAACCCGAAATGATTGTAGAAAAAATTATGAACATTATTAATTGAATTATGTATTACATTGTTAGCACAATATGGTTTTTATTTTCGTTACTTCCATTTAGAGTACTTTATCTTTTTTCGGATATTTTATATTTTCCTCTGTATTATTGTATTCGCTATCGTCGAAAAATTGTAAGAAAAAATCTTTTAAATTCCTTTCCCGAAAAGGATTTGAAAACAATTATCAAAATAGAAAAACAATTTTATTCTTTTTTATGCGATTGCATAGTCGAAACAATGAAATTTTTTTCTTTAAGTGAAAAAAGCATTCGTAAGCGCATGACTTTTGAAGGCGCAGAAGAAGTGATGAAAGAAATGGGAAACGACAAATCGTGCATCATAAACATGGGACATTATTGCACTTGGGAATGGTTACCTTCTATTCCTTTGCATTTGAACAGCCGCTTTTTTTTCGGACAGGTTTATCAACCTTTGCGAAGCAAATTGTTTGATAAACTTTTTTTGAAAATCAGAAGCCGTTTTCGATCACAGAATATTCCTCGCAAAAACATATTGCGCAACATAGTCAGGCTGAAACAGGAAAATAGACAGTTTGTTATCGGATTTATCTCAGACCAAACGCCGCAGGGAAACAGCGACCATCGCTGGATTGATTTTCTCAATCAGGATACCTGCGTTTTTTTAGGAGCAGAACACATTGCCCGCAAAACACAGGCGGTTGTTTTCTATTTGGATGTAACAAAAATAAAAAGAGGATATTACAGTTGTAAATTTGTGCATTTGACATCAAATCCACAGCAATTGCCCGAATATCTATTAACCGACATGTATTTTCAGCATTTGGAAAAAAACATACAGCAAAATCCGCCGTACTGGCTATGGTCGCACAATCGCTGGAAACGACCGCGAACAATAATTGGAAAATGATAATATTAGAAAATTAAAAACGTCATGAATTATTCTTCACGAATCAATTCATATGGCATTGAAAAATAAATTTTTGAGGAAAAACGGCGAAAAAAATTGGTCTGTTATTTGAACATTTTTCCCAAAAACCTCAAGCCAACAAATAAAACATCCCGCACAAGTTGCATTTGTGCGGGATGTTTTATATTTATTCATTCCCTACTCGCAATTACATTCAAAGTTGTAATTTACTTCGTATGCGCCTAATTCTATTTGGGATTCTTGGATGCGGGGGGCGCTTTCTATGTCTGTCGGCTCGCGGTTGAGGGCGTTGTTGCCGGCGTTGAGCGCTGGACTGCCAAGTTGCGGACGATAATAACCATCTATGCTTGGCGCGGCTGATGCTGAAACAGGATGCATAAAGGCAGGAGCATTTGACGGATTTGTACCGTTTATGTTGCCTGCGCCTGATGGATTCAAATCTTGAATTAGCGAATACTGATATGCTGGCGAACCGCCTGCGCTGTAAACATTGTTGCTGCTTCCTGCGGCATTGCCCCAGACAATGGAATTACCAATTTGCGGCGATGAATTATTTGTATATATTCCGCCGCCGCTTGTTGTTGCGCGGTTGCCGCTTACCGTGATATTTGTAAGCGCGGGCGAACCGCCGTTGAGGTAGATACCGCCGCCACTCGCTGATAGATTCCCGCTCACAACTGCATTGATAAGTTTTGGCGATGAATTATATGCATATATTCCGCCGCCATATGCTGATGCTTCGCTGCCTTTTATTTCTACATTTACTATATTTGGCGATGAATTAGCAAAATATATTCCGCCGCCGCTGTTTGCGCTTATAGACTGCCCATTTACGGTGATTGTGCCGCTGCCTTTTGCCTTGCCGTTTCTAACAACAAAACCGTCTAATCGGGCGGTATCCGTGCCGCTTATCATGCTGCCTGCGCTTATTACAGTATGATACGAATTATCTCCGCTCAAAATACTTGGATTTTGTGCAAGGTTACGCTCTGATAATAATGTTTCCGTACCTGCAAAGCCGCCATAAATCCTGACTCCTGCAGCTATTACAAAGGCTTTATCCTTGTCTGATGTTCCGTTGCCTGCCTTATGCAGTGGTAGGTATCTGCCTCTTGCAACCCAGATTTCTTTTATCTTTTTTATCTCTGTGCATGCTTTTGATTGTGCCGCCAAAAGCGGGTCTGCCAAGCCCGGATAAGCGTTTGCCCATGATGAACCATCTTTGTTGCCTGCGCCTGATACCGTTACATAAACTCTGCCGTTGGCATCGGGAGAGACAGAAATCTCAGCGGAATTGTCAAACTCATACGCGCCCATGTCTATTGCAGAGCCGGAAAGGCGCGGATTGCCTGCAACATCCTTCTCGCCGTTAAAATCGGCTATTCCTGCATTCGTTAAATATGTGGCATTGTAGCCTTGATTTACGCAGGGGCTGCAAGCCTCAAGCTGAAAATCTCCTTCTATAGTAGGAATATATACAGTTGCGCTTTGAGGATTTACAAACAGCGGATTATTTGCCTCTATACCGTTTAAATTACCTGTACCTGCAGGATTTAGTCCGTCTATCAGGCAATAAGTATAAGTAGCGCTACTACCTGCAGCTACTACCGTGCTATTTCCCCATACAATACTATTATATGCGTTCATCTGACCGCTATTAATATATATGCCCGAACCATTCGGAGTTGCATTTCCGCTAACGGTTACATTGGTGAATGTGGATATTCCGCCACCTAAAAAATAAATTCCGCCGCCGGAGCCACCTGCCGCATTACCGCTGACAAGTACATTTGTTAATTTTGGAGAAGAGCCATTAATACATATTCCACCGCCATGGTCATTACTATTACTTGCTGTCATATTGCCGCGTATTTCCAGATTAACCAAGTCAGGCGAAGAATTGACAATATGTATTCCTGCCCCGTACATGTTTATTGAATGTCCGTTTACAGTAACCGTGCTACTTCCTGTTGCACGACCGTGAATTATGCTGAAACCGTCCAAGCGGGCATCACCAACATCGCCTGCTGAAATCACTATATGATAACTGTTATCGGTATCTACATCCTCTGTACCTATATCGCCACTCAAAATACATTTGTTGGCTGCAAGGTTGCGCTGTGCGAGGCTTGTTTCCGTACCGGCAAAACCGCCGTAAACCTTAACTCCTGGTACAAGCACAAAGGCATTGTCCCTGCCGCCGTCAGCACAACCTATGGCGGATGCGTGGTATAGAGGCTTGTATGTGCCTGATGCAACCCATATTTCGTTTACTTCTGCGTGAGTGCGGGCAAATATGAGGGCAGTAGCCAGTTCGGGCATAGCATTATCCCATGACGAGCCGTTGCTATTGCCTCCGCTCACAGATTTGTTCACATAAAGCCTGCCGTTGGCATCGGGAGTATATTCAAAGCCGTCAAACTCATAAGCGCCCATATCTATGCGCAATCCATGCCTGCGTGCGATGCCCGCTACATCTGTTTGATTGGTAAAATCGGCTATTCCAACATGTTCTAAATAAATAGAATCATTGCCTCTATCCACGCAGGGGCTGCAAGCCTCAAGCCGAAAATCTCCCTCTATGGTAGGCGAACTGGAAGTAGCCGCCTGGGGATTTATAAAAGTCGGTATATTGATACCGGTTACAAGAGTACCGTCTAAGTTACCTGTACCTTCCGGATTTAGCCCGCTTATTAAACAATTAGTATAAGTAGCGCTACCATTTGTATCCGTAGCCACGGTATTTCCCCATACAATGGTATTATATGCTTTCAGCTGACAGTTATAAATATATATTCCCGAACCGTTAGTATTAGTCGAAACATAATTCCCGCTAACAGTTACATTGGTTAATGTAGGTACGCCGGCACTGCCACCAACATATATCCCGCCGCCGTAATTGGCGCGATTACCGCAGACAAGCACATTTGTCAATTTTGGAGAAGAATTTCCAGCGTATAACCCGCCGCCATAGTATGCGTTATTGCCGCGAATTTCCAGATAAACAAGATTTGGGGAAGAATATGTAAGAGATATTCCGCCTCCGTTACGTCGAGAAACAGATTGTCCGTTTACGGTAAGCGTGCTGCTGCCTCCGTCTGCATTACCGTGAATTATGCTGAAACCGTCTAATCGGGCTGTGTCTGCTCCGCTTATCATGCTACCTGCTACTATAACTACATGATAACAATTATCGGTATCTACATCCTCTGTACCTATATCGCCACTCAAAATACATTTGTTTGCAGCAAGGTTGCGCTGTGCGAGGCTTGTTTCCGTACCTGCAAAACCGCCGTAAATCTTAACTCCTGCAACAAGTACAAAGGCATTGTCCCTGCCGCCGTCAGCACAACCTATGGCGGATGCGTGGTATAGAGGCTTGTATGTACCAGATGCAACCCATATTTCGTTTACTTCTGCGTGAGTGCGGGCAAATATGAGGGCAGTAGCCAGTTCGGGCATAGCATTATCCCATGACGAGCCGTTGCCGGTGCCTCCGCTCACAGATTTGTTCACATAAAGCCTGCCATTGGCATCGGGAGTATATTCAAAGCCATCAAATTCATACGCGCCCATGTCTATGCTCAATCCATGCCTGCGTGCGATGCCTGCGGCATCGGTTTGATTGTCAAAATTTGATGCTCCAACGTGCGCTAAATAAATAGAATCACTGCCTTTGTCCACGCAGGGGCTGCAAGCCTCAAGCCGAAAATCTCCCTCTATGGTAGGCGAGCCGGAAGTAGCCAACACGGGATTTATAAAATTCGGTATATTTAATGAAGTAACAAGAGTACCGTCCAAGTTTCCTGTACCTGCAGGATTTTGCCCTTGTATCAAACAATTAGTATAAGTAGCGCCGCTACCACTTATACCATTGGTATTTCCCCAGACAATGGTATTATATGCTTTCATCTGACTGCTACTACTATATATTCCATAACCATAATTTCCGCTGATAGTTACATTGGTTAATGTCAATACGCTGGCATTATAATTGTATATCCCGCCGCCGGAACTGGCTACATTACCGCTGACAAGTACATTTGTCAATTTTGGAGAAGACAGTTGAGCGAATATCCCGCCGCCCCTATCTGTTGTCCTATTGCCGCGAATTT